>PLXF01000177.1 GCA_003151315.1 Parachlamydiales bacterium | reverse complement strand
AGTATTTACCACAGAGAGCACAGAGCTCACAGAGGCGCGAAAACGCGCATTTTTATGCTTTTTCTCTGTGTGCCCTGCGTTCTCTGTGGTTGTAATTTTTTCATGGTCAGCAACTTATATGTGCAATGAATTATGCAACAACGCCGCTCCCTATTAGAAATAGGGAGCTATTTTTCGCGGATCAAAAGGCTGAGATGCTAGCATGGCTTGGTTGTCTAACTTTCAACTAGACTCGGTACATACTGTTGATTCTATGAATCAACTTGTAGTATAAAATTTTTCAGATTTATCCAAAAAGGCGGGAACAAACGAGCCTTGTTCAAGAACTCTATCTACGAAAAATGGGGATTTGCTAAGATCGGGAACATGTCCCAAAAATATCCTGAAGATTTAACGCACCTAATCGCCCACCTGAAAAAATTGCCCGGGGTGGGCAGCCGCACGGCCGAGCGATTTGCCTTCGAACTCCTCTCCTGGCCAGAAGAGCATCTGACCCTTTTGGGAGACCTTCTCAAAGAAATTTTACATAAAGTCCCCTCTTGTTCTGAATGCGGCTGCTTAAAAAACGGAGAAACATGCCGTTTTTGCAGCGAAGAGCGCAATACAAATTCGCTATGCATCATCTCTTCCGCTAGAGACGCCTATTCTATAGAAGAGACCCGCTCCTATCGAGGCCTTTATCACGTGATCGAACATCTCCTTTCCCCTCTTGACGGTCGACACGCAAATCAACTCAGAACCGATAAAATCGAAGAGCGGATCGCGAAACACAACATCACCGAAGTGATTATCGCGTTCGATTCAACCTTAGAGGGGGATACTACCGCCCTCTATTTAAAACAACAGCTCGCCAAACTCCCCATCTCCCTTTCCCGACTCGCTTTCGGAATCCCCGTCGGCAGCAGCTTGGAATATATCGATAGCGGAACTTTGGCCCGCGCCTTTGTTGGCCGCCAAATAATCTAGTAGCTTGAGCGGTTGCAAATATTCTTAAGGAACCCTATAATCCAGCGGACCTAACGTGTGACAGAGCATGACATACAGACGCTGCATTACCTCTTACGCCCTCTTCGCTTTCCTCTGTGCAACAGCTGCAGGACCCCTCTTTAGCGCCGAGTTATATGACGACAAACGGGTTTCCCATATTGAAATTGTGATCGACTCTCCCGATGGTGAGACTCCTTATGATTCAAAACCGGTTCTTTCCCGATTAAAGACACACGAAGGGGAAGAATTTTCCCAAAACACCTTTGATAACGACCTAAAAAATCTTTCCCAAGAATACGATCGTGTCGAGCCCTCTGTTCAGCTGAAAAACGGAGAGCTTCTCATTACTATTCATGTAGCGCCCCGTCCGCTAATCCACCGCATCGTCTGGAACGGAAACGTCAAATTTAAAACATCTGCTCTCCAAAACGAGCTGGAGATCCAACCCAACACCCCTTTCAACAGACAGGAATTCAACAAAGCCTTTAATAAGGTGAAAGAATTCTACATTAAAAAAGGGTATTTTGAGTCCCAAATTTCCTACATGCTCCAGCCTATCCCCGGCACAAATCAAGTGGATATCCTCATCGACATCACGGAAGGGAAATCGGGAAATATTAAGAAAATCGTCTATAAAGGGTTCACTAAAGGAGAACAAGGGGACCTCTCCGACCAGGTTTTTCTGAAGAAATACAACTTCCTTACTAGCTGGCTCACAGGAAGCGGCACCTACAGAGACGAAGCCCTTGAACAAGATCGGGTGACGATCCTTAATTACCTTCACAATAAAGGATATGCCGATGCAAAAGTGGACGTCGAACTGCAAGACGATCCCGACTCGGATAAACTCATTGTGGAGATCACCGCCCATAGAGGCACCCTCTATAAAATTGGAGAGATCCAATTCGAGGGCAATACCCTCATTTCGTTAGAAGACATTCGGAAAAGAGCCCTTATTCATACGGGAGAGCCCTATTCTCCCGACAAGGTCAGAGAGACCTCGCAAGCCATTAAAGATCTTTACGGCCAAAAAGGGCACATCGACGCGAGCGTCCAGTTTGATACGAATTTAGAAGAAGATCAGCCGATTTTCAACGTCTCCTATACGATCGATGAAGGGCAGCAATATAAGATTGGCCTAATCCATATCTTTGGCAACCATTCGACAAAAAATAATGTCATTCTCCGCGAGTCTCTCCTCGTTCCTGGCGAAACTTTCGATTCACGAAAACTTAAAGCGACTCAGCAAAGACTTGAAGGGATCGGTTATTTCAAAAGCGTGAATGTCTATGCCGTCAGAACAGCAGATGATATCGCTCTCGGAGAAACCTATCGAGACGTCTATGTTGAAGTGGTAGAGACCACCACAGGCAATGTCAGCCTCTTTATGGGCTTTAGCACGATGGACGATATTTTCGGCGGACTCGAATTGACAGAGAGAAACTTCCGGATCGGCGGCGTCCTCGATGCGTTTAAGAATTTCGGAGCCCTCAGAGGCGGAGGAGAATACTTCCACATCAGGGGCACTTTGGGTAAAAAGCAAAACAACGTCCTTGTCTCCTGGATGAACCCCTACGTCAACGACTCTCTATGGCGGCTTGGCGTTGAAGTTACCCGGACCTATAGCAAACTCCAAACCAATACTAAGGTATTGACCTATGGCGGTTCGGTCTTCACTAACTACCCCCTCAATAATTTTTGGACATTTGGACTCAGAGAAAGGCTTCGCCATTCCCATGACGTGGTAGGCATACACCAACTGAGCGACGGAAAGGAAGATCCCCACTTGATTGCCCAAAATTCTTATGAAGCGCAAAAAAAACTGCTCGATCAACAAGGCCTTATCTCTGCATTCAGCTCGAACCTTGGATACGATTCAACCGATAGTGCCTACAAACCTCACAGAGGATGGCGCTCCCTTTTTGAAGGAGAGATCGCCGGAATTGGCGGCTCCTTCTATTTCGGGAAGCTGAGTTACATCAACTCCATCTATTTCCCCATTTGGGCTAAAGGGACCTTAAAATTGAAGTTCGATTTCCGCTACCTCTTCCCCTATGGCAAAACAGCTAAAGATGCGATGCCCTACAGTGAACGCCTTTTCCTCGGCGGTGAAAATTCCGTCAGAGGCTACAAACCGTTTATGCTTGGACCTTTAGTGAAACTCCAGATGGAACTGGAGCTTACCAAAATACCGATACGCCTCTGGGCGGTAACTCCTCAACCCTCTTTTCTCTCGAATACAATCAAGAAATCTTGAAAGTTCTCGATGCATTCGTCTTTTTCGATATAGGTAGTATTTCTGAACATCTATTATCCGTTGAGAAAATGCGCGGATCGGTTGGAGGCGGTGTCCGCCTCGACATCGGCAACCGAACACCCATCGTTCTCGGTTGGGGTTATTTGTTGAATTCGCTCGATCGGAAAGCGCGCAATCACAAGTACCAACCCTTCTACTTTTCGATGGCTGGACAGTTTTAACCTATACAAAAACAAGGAGATTTATGAGAAACCTCAAGAAGACACTCACGATCCTAACCCTCTGCGGAATATTTTCCCTTCCCGCCTTTGCTGATGAACTACCCGTAATCGGCGCGGTTAACTTCAACTCTTGCATGACCGAGTCAAAATTGGGTAAAAAGGAGCAAGAAGAGCTCCAAAATCTCCAAAAAGAGATGGCTAATCGGATGGAAAACTCCGATAAAGAAATGAAAGAGATCGCCGCCAAATTCGACGATTCAGAATATCTCGACAGCCTCTCCCCAAAAGCAGAAGAAGAGATGAAAGTTAAATACCAGACTCTGCAAGAAGATATGAACCGCTACCAAAGCCAGTTCTATCAAATCATGCAGCAAGCGCAACACCAGATCTACCAAAGGCTCCTCTCCAATATTTCTAAAGCCTCAGAGACGCTCGCCAAGAAGAAAAAGCTCGATTACGTAATGAATAAAGAGGCCTGCTTCTACATTCGCCCCGATCTCGATCTAACTCAAGAAGTAATTGCGATGATGGATAAATCATACGAAGAGACGAAAGGGAAAAAGCTTTCTGATAATGGGGAAGATCTAGACGCCAATCAGGCGCTCGAAGAGTTAATGCCCAATCAAACAGCAGGTTAATGTGCACAAGCGATTTTCTCTCGCAGAACTAGCTGAGCGGACCAAATCGCAACTATCCGGCGATCCTAATTTTGAGATCGCCGGTGTTAATACGCTGGAAGAGGCTAGCGCAACCGACGCCTCTTTCTTAGCCAATATCCGCTATAATGAAGCGATGAAAAAGAGTCTAGCTGGCGCGATTTGCATCCAGCCCCAAACTCCCCTCGTTGAAGGGAAAAACTATCTCATCTCTGAAGACCCTTCCCGGGCTTTCCAAATAATCGTAGAACTTCTCTTTTCCCACTCCTCTACTTCAGGATTTGAAGGCATTCACCCCACAGCCATTATCCATCCCACAGTCCAAATAGGCTCTGGCGCCCAGATAGGTCCTTATGTCGTAATCGATCGAGATGTAAAAATTGGCACTAACGCTCATATCGGCCCTCACGTCTCTATCGGGTTTGAAGTAGAGATTGGAGACGATTGCCACATACACCCCTCTTGCACCATTCGGGAGCGATCCGTTCTCCAAAACCGAGTTATTCTTCAACCTGGCGCTGTGATCGGCTCCTGCGGTTTTGGCTATGTCCCGGATAAACTCGGCCGCTACACAAAGCTCGAACAACTGGGCCATGTCGTTATCGATCTTGATGTGGAAATTGGAGCTAACACCGCAATCGATCGATCCCGATTCAAACAGACGATCATTCGTAAAGGGACGAAAATCGATAATTTAGTCCAAATCGCCCACAATGTTGAGGTTGGCGAACACAATGTGATTGCCGCCCAAACGGGAATCGCCGGCTCCTCCAAAACAGGCAAACATGTCATGTTAGGCGGTCAAGTGGGTATTTTAGGACATGTTGAATTAGAAGATCAGGTGATGATCGCCACTCGAGGCGGTGTCAGTAAATCGCTCAAGTCGGGCAAATATAGAGGCAGCCCTGCCATCCCCCTTTCCGATTACAATCGGCAAGAAGTTCACGTCAGAAAATTAGAAGAGTACGTAGAGAGAATCCGCAAGCTAGAAAAACTAGTCGAGCAGCTTACCCCTCATTGAGTCACGAGAGGTATATATACTCCGTCCACTGGAAAGTNNAGTGGACGGAGTATATACTGTGTCCGCTTCAATCGCCCATATCTTTTGATTTAGCTAAAAGAGCAGTGTAGGCAACTTGAAGACCGTCGAGAATCCCCTCTTCATATCTAAAATGAGGATGAAATTCCAATTGAGGAAAATCGTTCGGCTGAAGTAAATCGTCGGAGGTAATGTGAGGGACGATCCTCTGGGCTGAGGCGTAGACTTTCCCCTTTTGTCCTTCAATCAGTTCTCGAATTAATTCAATTTCAGGCCCCATCTTTCCCCTTTTTCCTCTTTGTCTGAAAAAACGATTTTAATAATTCAGCCGCCTCGGCTTCCAAAACACCCGATGCNNTATGGGCAAAAACATCGATCCAGCTCCCATTCGCACCTAAACGCAGATCTCGAGCGCCCCACACGAGCCTTTTGACTCTAGATGACAAAAGAGCCCCCGCACACATGCAACAGGGCTCTAAAGTACAGTACAACGTGGTATCGGATAAGCGCCAGTTATCCAGCTTAGAAGCGCCGGCTGTTAAACAAACCATTTCCGCATGAGCCGTCGCATCCCGCAACAGCTCCACCTGGTTGTAACCGCGAGCGATGATCTTTTGCTCTTTAACCAACACAGCGCCGATAGGAACCTCCTCCCTTTCAAAGGCTTTCTTAGCCTCTTTAAGGGCTTCTCGCATGAAATAGGTGTCCCGATCGGCTTGCGTCAATTGGGAAAGATCAATTAAAGAGCTCATCGGTTTAGTTGCTGCTGTAAGGAACGGATCTGCCTTTTAAGCGCTTCCATGTCGGTTGTGTACTTTCGCAAGACCCCTTCGACCTTACTTTCACATTTTTCCTGTAATCGGCTAATTTCTCTTTGCTGCCGCTCAATAATTTGTTCGAGTCCCTCTTTTTTAGCGAGCATCGCTTCCGCTTCATCGGCCTTAGCTTTACCTTCGATCGCCCCATTTCGGAGAGTTTCTAAGACAGTTTCGGGAAAAACAACGCCGTTCAAAATGGAAAAAAGATAGAGATCAACCGGATTAAAGGCATCGGTCCCCTCTAAAACAGTTTTACTCTCTTCAGAAGAGATCTCTTCCAAGTCGGTGAAATTGGGGTTGATCGCGCTGAGGCGATCGGCGAGATGGCGGTAGATATCTCCGTGTTGGAAAACCCAATGGTTTACAACCCATTCTTCTAACCCCTCATTTCCTGTGAGGAGCTCTTTTTCAAAAGCGGCAAAAATCTCCTCTGTGGAGAGGCGATTTAAGGGGCGATTGCCAAAATGGGCCCGATAAAAAATTTTATCGGCAGGCAAATAGTCTGTTTTAAGGTCTTTTTTGATACATGTTAAAATTTCTTTAAACCAAGGTTGCGCTATTTCAAATTTAGATTTCATAAAGTCTCCTATTTAAATTTGAAGAAACGATACCACCCATTTCAACAAAAAGCAAGGATTAGGACACCCTAAATAACCCCCTTTTTCCTTCTCTCTCGGATCAACTCGGGTATATAGTTGCCTAGATTGGGAAAATCAGGTACAATACAGCCATAAATGTTCGTAAAGACTGAATTGAAAACCCTAAATTACGGAGAGCTTCCTCCATGTCTCTAGATAAAGGTACCAAGGAAGAAATTACTAAAAAATTTCAGTTACACGAAAAAGACACCGGCTCAGCCGATGTCCAGATCGCTATCCTAACTGAAAGAATTGCCGAACTCACAGAGCACCTTAAGCTGGCTCCTAAAGATCACAGCTCAAGGCTCGCTCTTCTGAAACTCGTCGGGCAACGACGCAAATTGCTCGATTATCTCAATTCAACAGATACCAAACGGTATCAGAACCTGATCGTTCGTCTGAACCTGAGAAAATAAGTATACACAACCGCCTGGATTCCAGGCGGTTTAGATGGGCGATAGAGAACAGAAAAAATTCTTTTCACAGAGAAGTTTTTTTTCTGATTTCTATTCCCCCATATCTATATTCAGCCCTCAATATCAAAGGAAAATATTTCATGCTACATCGAGAAACGATTACAGTCCCAGTCGGGGGGAAAACTCTTAGGTTTGAAACAGGCAAAATCGCGCGTCAAGCTGGCGGATCGGTCCTCGTCCATTGCGGCGAGACGGTTGTCATGTCGACGGCGTGCGCTGCCGCAGCTCCTGCTGAAGGGATCGACTTTTTCCCTCTCCGCGTAGATTACCAAGAAAAATTTTCCTCAGTGGGCCGTACAGCTGCCGGATTCATTAAGCGGGAAGGTAGACCCACAGAACGGGAAATTCTAGCCTGCCGCCTCATCGATAGACCCTTAAGACCTATGTTTGAAGAGGGATATTATAACGAGGTCCAGGTACTCGCCTACGTTTTCTCCTACGATGGAGTCCATACACCCGACGTCCTAGCTATTTGCGCCGCTTCAGCCGCCCTAACGATTTCCGACATTCCCCTCATTAAGCCAATCGGCGCTGTCCGCGTCGGTATGATCGATGAGCAGTTCATCATCAATCCCACCTTTGAAGAGACGAAAAAATCAAAACTCGACCTCATTTTAGCGGGAACAGAAGATGCGATTTTGATGATCGAAGGATTTTGCGACTTCCTCACTGAAGAGCAGGTAATCGAAGCGATTGAGACGGGCCACAAGGCCATTCAAGAAATTTGCCGCCATTTAAGCGCCTGGCGTGAGAAAATCGGCAAACCGAAAAAACGGGATACTCTCCGAAAAATCTCTCAAGAGATCAACAACGCCGTTCACGCATCTGCTTCAGCCCTTTTAGAATCGGCCCTCAAAATCGCAGCGAAAAGCGAGCGGGAAAAAGCAGTAGCGGAAATCCAACAGACCGTCTTGAAAACACTTGTTGCCGATACAGATTCAAAAGATGTAAAAACAAACGTTCTCCTCTCCTTTAAAAAGTTACAATCGACTCTGATGCGGAAGATGGTGCTAGACACCCAGAAAAGGATTGACGGAAGAGGTCTAAAAGAGATTCGTCCGATCGATATCGAACAATCCATCCTTCCTCGTACGCACGGAAGCTCCCTATTCACACGTGGAGAGACCCAGACGCTTGCCGTTTGTACTCTCGGCGGAGAAACTTCGGGCCAGCGCTACGAAGATCTCCAAGGCGAAGGACTTTCCCGTTTTTATCTCCAATATTTCTTTCCCCCCTTCTCAGTGGGCGAAGTGGGCCGAATCGGGACCCCGGGACGCCGCGAAATTGGGCATGGTAAATTGGCGGAGCGCTCTTTAGCAGCGACTCTCCCTAAACAAGAAGATTTCCCCTACGTCATCCGCCTAGAATCGAATATTACCGAATCCAACGGATCCTCTTCTATGGCCTCCGTTTGCGGCGGCTGCTTGGCTCTTATGGATGCCGGCGTTCCGATTAAGCGTCCCGTCGCAGGGATCGCTATGGGACTTATCCTTGAAGGAGACCGCTTTGCCATTCTCTCCGACATTCTCGGCGCTGAAGATGCCTTGGGCGACATGGATTTCAAAGTCTCTGGAGATGATCGAGGAATTACCGCATTCCAGATGGACATTAAGATTGAAGGGATCACCCACGCGATCATGCGCTTAGCTCTTATGCAAGCCAAAGAGGGACGGACCCACATCCTGACCATCATGATGTCGGTATGCCCTCAGCCTAAATCGGAAATGTCTGCCCATGCGCCTCGCATTGAGACTATCCAGATTAAGCCGAGCAAGATTGGCACAGTTATCGGGCCTGGAGGCAAACAAATCCGCAAGATTGTCGAAGAGACTGGCGTCCAGATCGACATCAATGACGACGGTCTTGTCAGCATCGCTTCGAGCAATCCCGATTCCATGAATCGCGCTAAACAGATTATTTTCAACTTAACTGCCGAAGTCGAGATTGGAAAGATCTATACAGGTCGAATTAGCTCGATTAAACCATTTGGCTATTTCGTTGAAATTTTTGGAAAAGAGGGGCTCTGCCACATCTCAGAAATTTCTACCCAGCGCATTGAAAATATCCACGACGCTCCATTCCACGAAGGGGATATGCTCGAAGTAAAAGTACTCGACGTCAACGACCGGGGCCAAATCAAATTGAGCCACCGAGCCATCCAAGAGGAAGCGGCTAGAAGGTAATCGATGAAGCGAGTAGTAGCACGCGAATTAAAAAAACACATAGGCCAGCCCGTATTCGTACGCGGCTGGCTTAATACCACCCGTTCCTTTGGGAAGTTGACCTTTTTGATCCTCCGCGATCGGACCGGATTTATTCAGATTATTGTCGAATCGAAAGAAGAGCTGCAAAAAATCGCTTCTCTACAGACAGGATCGATTTTAGCCATACGAGGAGAAGCCGTCGCTTCAAAAGAGGCCTCCTTCGGCGTTGAAATCATCCACCCCGTCATCGTTGTGGAAAATCCGATTATCGCAGTACCCCCCATCGAATATTACAAACCCGAATTAAAAAACGATCTAGAAACCATCCCCGACAACCGACCTATTGCCCTAAGAAATCGGCAATTGGCCGCAGTTTTCCGGATCCAGTCGCAGATCGCCCATGCTTATCAACTCTACATGCACGATCATGTCGAAGCATACGAATACTTCGCTCCCAATATCATCGGCGCCTCCTCTGAAGGGGGAGCAGAATTTTTCAACGTCGATTATTTTGGCCACACAGCGACCTTAGCCCAAAGCAGCCAGCTCTATAAGCAGATCATGGTTGGCGTGAATGAAAGGGTTTTTGCCCTTATGCCCTTTTTCCGAGCCGAACCCTCCCACACCACTCGCCACCTCTCCGAAGGGAAACAATTTGAATTTGAAATGGGATTTTTCGACCATTGGCACGAAATTCTTGATATCCAAGAAGGGTGCATTAAATTCATCCTTTCCTACCTACACCAGCACTCTAAAGCAGAAATTGAGACCCTAGGCGACCAAATTATCCAGGCCCCTGCCGATGTCCCTTTCCCCCGCCTTACCTTTAAAGAGGCGCAAGAACTCTATTATCAGCGAAAAGGGGTTGATGAGCGGCATGAGCCCGACCTAAGCCCTGCGGCAGAGCGGGATCTATGCGCCTGGGCCCGGGAAGAAAAAGGGACCGACCTCGTCTTTATCACCGACTGGAAAACAGAAAAACGCCCCTTTTATTCCTATCCCAAAGAAGAGAACCCTACCCTTACAAATACCTTCGATCTTCTGTGCGCCGGCATCGAGATCACCTCAGGGGGCCAAAGACGCCACACCTATGAATCGATGCTCGAAGGGATCCATTCTAAAGGGATGAATCCGGCCCATTTTAGCGACTATTTAAGTATCTTCCAATTCGGCAGACCCCCGCATGGCGGCTTCGGGATGGGATTGGAAAGGCTCACCATGACTCTTCTGCGCTTGAAAAACATCCGCGAAGCCTCTCTCTTCCCCTCCGACACAAAACGGATCGCTGGCAATCGGATCAAAGCGAAAGTTTTTTTTGGCAGCGAGAATATCCGCAACGAAATCGTTCGACAGCTTAAAGCCAAAAATATCGAATTTGATCACAAGACCCACGCTGAGACCCTCACTTCAGAAGAGTCGGCCCACATCCGTGGCGTTCCCCAGGAGATGGGAGTAAAGGCTCTTATCCTAAAAGGAAAAAGCACGAAGAAGAACTACCAATTTAACATCCCCGCCCACCTCAAGCTCGACATGAAAGCTGTTGCCGATGCGGTTGGAGAAAAATGTGAATTTGAAGATCCAGCGGTCATTTTAGAGCGCTTCGGCCTAAAAGTGGGCAGCATTCCCCCTTTCGGCCCATTGCTCAATCTAGAGACCTTCTATGATGAAAAAATCGGTCATCAAAACAAAGCCGCCTTTAACTGCGGCCTGACAACCGAATCGATCATTATGGATGCGAAAAACTTAATTTCGCTCGTAGAGCCTAAAATGGGTTCTTTCTCAAAAAATTAAGGGTTTCAGAGTCCAGACTTTGTGGGTTTATAAGAGCGCGGATTATTGGAATATATCTGCTAGGAAAGTCGTTATTTTCTATAATAATATCAAACATCTTTTGCATGTTTTTCCGACCTTCTATATAAAAATGCTCATCATCAAAACCATTACTCATGTATTGAAGATTAAGCTGCTTACTTTCAAAATAGCGCTTTAAGCCATATTGATATTTTGAAGCCACGAGAAGGTACGTAACACCCCTGAAAGTCTCGCAAATCTCAACTTTCGAAAACAAAGAACTAGCTCGTGAACTATAAAAACAAATAGCTCTCGGAACTGTAGTAAGATATCTCGCATTGTCTGAAAATAAAGTAAATTCCCCTCGCTCGCCCGGATACGGGAGACCTTCTGATTTTTCTTCCTCTTCAACAACTACAGGAGCTGAATGGGGAGCTTCTGGCCTATCTACACCAGACAGCAGTTCAGTTACGAGCTCTCTAATCGTAGTGTCAGGGTAATAGGCAATTACAATTTGCCGGCACCGATGGCAAGGCTGATTGGCCTTAGTGCATGCATGATTTCGCACGATGCCATACAAAGATTCTGCGAAAGCTGCATTGATCTTGTGGCAACAAGGGACTAATGTCACCGCTGTTGTAAGAGGTTCGAGTCCAACAGGACATTCAAGCATTTCTAGCAAACTATCAAGACGGCTCTTTTGCGATACAGCAGACATACACACTCCTAATATTTAATTTATAATAAATTTACGCGCGAAGGACATTTATTTCAAGAGGTATAAAATTATTGTTGACATATTTTTAAGGATAAAATTATAAGATGAAAAAATTCCGGGAGAATAAAATGAAATTTTTTATGCTTATCATCTTTTTCTGCATTCATCATAATGTCTCAGCTTACGAATACAATATATCGGCCTGCTGTATCACACAAAATGAGGATCGATTTTTAAAAGAATGGATCGATTATCACCGATTGATTGGGATAGAGCATTTTTACGTATACGATAATCTAAGTGAAGACAATTCCTATGCGGTCCTGGAGCCCTATATTAGAGAGGGAATTGTGGAGTATATTTTTTGGGAAAAAACGTACGACACAGAAAAAGGGTGGTGGCATGTTCAGCGAGACGCTTATGTTGATGCTGTAAAGCGCGCGCAGAACAAAAGTAAGTGGCTCGCGATTATTGACACCGATGATNNACGACCTTAATGCCTTTCTGGCCGATTTTGATGATTTCGGAGGCGTCTGCATAAGTTGGGTATTTTATGGTTCGTCAGGGATAAAAAACCTATCAGAGGATACTTGGATGGTTGAGCAACTGCTATCGAGATCCGATTTGTTAAATCCTTTAAATAAAATGGTTAAATCGATTGTCCGCCCAGAAAGGGTAAATGCAGAAGAATCATTTTTCCCTCACACTTGCGCCTATAATGATAATTACTACCATGTAAGCGCAGAAAAGGAGCGATTGAAAAAGAGCGTTATAAGAAATTACTCAAGCGAAAGGATTCGACTTCACCACTATTGGGCGCGAGATTTAGATTTTCTCCATCAACAAAAATTACCGCGGTATGCACGCTGGATTGGAGAAGAACAGGCTCTAGAAAAAATCAAAATAGAAGAGAAGATGAACAAAAACTTCGACCCAATTATTTTAGACGTGATCAACAGACTTAAAATTTAACACCGAGCGCAACGAGAAGTCACCGAGGCGCGAAGCGCGCTGTCCTACACAAAGAGAGGGGGAGCCCCCCCCCCTGACCTAAACTCCAACCTTAAGAATTTAATCCGGGTTGGGGATCTGTAGCTGGCGGCGCTATCGGCTTAGCCGGCAGCGGAGGCGCGGGCGGAGGGCTTTTCAGATTCAGCTCGTCAGCATCTTTTAAGCGGACACGCTTAGTATCAGCATTCCAAGTTCCTGCCATGATCTCTTTCACATCAGTGGCATCGAGGGTCTCGAATTCCATCAACATATCGGTCATTAAGATCACTTTATCTCTATGCTCTTCAAGAAGAGCTACAGCCTGTTTGTGAGCCTCATCTAGGAAAGTACGGACCTCTTGATCGATCGCACGGGCCGTTTCATCCGAGTATTTTTTATCTTGGTAATTTTGCATTCCAAGATATTGCCCTGAATCACTCTTCTCATCATACGATACAGCGCCAAGGTTATTGGACATACCCCATTCACACACCATAGCGCGAGCCATCCGTGTTGCCTGAGCTATATCTTGTTGAGCTCCTGAGGATAGATCACCAACAAAGATCTCCTCGGCCGCGCGGCCTCCCATAAGGACGATCAACTGGTCGAGAACCTCTTTTTTCCAATAGCTGAGACGGTTCTTTTGCGGCATAAAATGGGTCGCGCCCAAAGAAAATCCGCGAGGAATAATCGTCACTTTATCTACAGGATCGCTATGCTTTACGACCAGACCTGTAATGGCATGTCCCGATTCGTGAATAGCGGTTGTTTTTTTCTCTTTTTCATCCATCTCTAAACTGCGTCGCTCTTTGCCATAGCGCACTTTATCCGAAGCTTCTTTTACTTCACGGGACGTAACAGCCGATCTGCCGTTTCTTGCCGCTAAAAGGGCCGCTTCATTGAGGACATTCTCCAAATCTGCACCGGACGCGCCAGGAGTACCCTTTGCGATCTCGAGTAGATCGACCGAAGCGTCGATTTTAATTTTTCGGGCATGAACCTTAAGGATCTCATAGCGCCCTTTTACATCGGGCAAATCTAGGACAACGCGCCGATCAAAACGGCCGGGACGTAAGAGAGCTTTGTCCAATACGTCGGGACGGTTCGTCGCCGCCATTAAAATTACACCCTCTTTTGTATCGAATCCATCCATCTCAACAAGGAGCTGATTTAAGGTCTGTTCTCTCTCATCATGCCCGCCGCCAATCCCGGCACCCCGGTGGCGTCCTACAGCGTCGATCTCATCCATAAATATGATACAGGGAGCATTTTTCTTAGCTTGATCGAACATATCTCGGATTCGGCTAGCGCCAACGCCTACAAACATCTCGACAAAATCGGAGCCTGAAATGGAGAAGAAAGGGCGATCGGCCTCTCCCGCTACCGCTTTGGCAATTAATGTTTTACCAGTTCCTGGAGGACCTACTAACAGAACCCCTTTCGGAATACGGGCGCCGAGCACCGTGAATCTACCTGGATCTTTAAGGAAGTCAACGATCTCTTTAAGCTCTTCTTTGGCCTCATCGGCTCCAGCAACATCTTTAAACGTAATCTTATTGGTGTCTTTCGTCATCAGCTTAGCGGGCGATTTCCCAAAATTCATCGCCGACGAGCCTACCCCTTTCATCTGTCTGGAGAAGATAAAATAGAGGAATACGATCACGACCAATACAGGCATGATCGTCAAAACCAGACTAAAGTAATTAGGAGACGGCTCCTGGCTTTTGAACGTTTTTTCTAAAACGGTATTGCGAGGTTGATCGGGAGCTCGGTAGTAGAGCCCTTTATTTTGGTTAAAGTTGCTCCATTCCTCTTTAGTCTGGGCAAACCAATGGCTATAAGCTTCCGTATCCTGTTTTTCCAGTGCGCGAGTAGAGAGCTCCTGGTTGTTGAAATACCAGATCACCGCGGTTACTTTTTGACGCGCTTTTTCTAATAAAGCCCCATTTTCAGCGAGCTCTTGCTCCACTTGGGTGAACTCTTTGAGCTGTTCCACGTAGCTACGAACACTTCGTAAGTTACCTAAACGGACCCCTTCCTGCTCTCGACCTAAATCGGAGACTAGAGTGTTGAGTCTATTTAATGTAGTGCGGTACAAGGTAAGCTGTTGTTCAGGCGACTGGTCTACAGCGGCTTGGAGCTGATTATCAAATGTTTTCAATTCCGCTTTGAGCGATTCGCTCCCAATTCCGAGCGATGGTGAGCGTAGATGCGCGACAAGAGTTCTTAGCTCTTTACCGGCTACATCGATGCTCTCAGCAGATAGATTTTGCTGCGCTTGAGCCAGGGCGCGCTGCGCCAAAGCAATGCTGGCGACGTCCCGATCTGTCAATTTTTTGATCACAATCGAGCTATCTCGATCAGGGGTATCGTAAAGGGTGCCTACAACTGTGAAACCAGAGCGGGGTAACGGTTGGCCACTAACATGTAGATAAAGATCTGCGGCGTCTTTGACACTTTTTTGCAGTGTATCGAGCTCACCTGTTAAATGGGTCTCTTGGGTATGCAGTTCATGGTTGCGGTTGAGAAGCTCGAGATAGCGGTATCTATCGGCACTGTCGTCCGTTAGATGGTCTCGAAATTTCCCGCTGAAGGTGACGAGATTGTCATTCTGGGCGATTTTCCGATTTTCTTCAGGTACAGTCAGACTAAGGTTGATCAGGTGCTCTACCTGATGGCTAAACGAAACTTTCGCTACACTCCCAGACGAAAATGTCTGAATGCCGAGGATAAGTAGGATAGCGCCCAAGAGAATGAGCAGAAATCCTCCGGGAAAGCTTTTTTTTTCTGGTCTCATTCTTCTGCCGCCTTTAATTCGAATTTCTTACTTCTGATTATGTTTGCATCGGAGTAATTAAAGCACTTTCGACCCATAAAAGTAAAGCGCATCCGGGGTAAAAACCAGCTCATAGCAAAAAAAATATAAATTGTCTGCGTCCCCCACGAAGAATTTTTTCAACCTTGTGAGGCCAAATCTCTTAGGTGTGCCGAAAATCGGAGGACAAAAAAGGGTGGGGGTTCCGTTTTTGGAAAGGAGGAAAAAGAGAGGGGGAGCAATTGACGGAGAAAAGCGGGGAGCTTCTCCTTCATGGGTCGGCCAGGCGTCAGAGTAAAGGAGCCGCTCCATATGGCGCAAAGGTCGGCGCGGGGCCTTTCCTCCCCTTCCACAATCTCCACATCCCAATCACCCCATCGAGCCAACCCCTTTTTCAGCTCGAGCATCTCCCCCGATTGGGGTAAACGCTCGGCTAAATAGAAAAACCAGCCCCGATCGACAATTATCCGCTGTCCAAACTTCCGGTTGGGTAATCGACTCCCTATCGCTTCAACGACCCCTTCCAGGATCGTCCGGGTAAAAGGGACTCCCGTCCTCTGCAGCGCGTGTCTAATCTCCACCTTTTCTTGTAAAATGGGGGGCATCAATAGACCCCAAGGACCCTTTTCGATCTTCGAGACAGCCTCTTGCGTCCGTTTATCGAGATATTCCTTTAGTTCCTGAGATCTTTCCGCCAAGCACACTAAGTTGTCTAAAATCTCTTTGCCAAAGGCTTTCGCCAAGTCGGGGATGATTTGGGTCCTCATTCGGGCCCGCAAATACCGAGGATTAGAATTAGTGGGATCTTCCAGAGTCTTGAGCCCCTTTTCCTTGATGTACTCTATAATAGTAGTACGGGGGACTTTGTGTAAGGGGCGCCACAGGGGCACGGGTCCCCAATGGGAGATTTCCCCCATCCCCGCCAAATAGACTAGATGGGCTCCTTCTAACGTCCTCTTTAAGGCCGTTTCGGCCCAGTCGTCCGCTTGATGAGCCAAAAGTAATGCCTGGAAAGGGATCTCTTCACATAAAGAGGCGAAAAAAGCGAGCCTCATGTCTCGGGCCACAGCTTCTCGCGGGTCGGGGTTTAATCGAGTTGTATAGAAGGGTAGACCCAAAGATTCGATCTCTTTGCGAATCTCTTCAGCCTCGTCTCGACTCTCTTCGCGCCAGCCATGATCGACATGGGCGACATGGGGACGAAGGCCACATTCAAGGAGTAAATAGAGAAGAGCTTTCGAGTCGGGTCCCCCCGAATAGCCAAGAAGAAGAGGACAAATCCCATCCCCATTTTTTTGGAAAAACTCTTTTGCTCTTAACCGAAGATCTCCTATCATCATCTTATGCCTATCCTCTGGCGCTATTTGCTGCAAAGCTACTTGCGTGTCTTTTTCTTATCGGTCTCAACCTTTATCGCAGTCCTTTTTGTCTCCCGATTTAGAGAAATCGCCCGCTTTGCTGCCCTTAGCGCAGATTGGGGGAAAACGGGACTCTTTATAGTGTACCAATTCCCCCTGATTTTGCCGATCGCAATTCCGATTTCAGCCCTAATCGCGTCACTCCTCTTGTTTCAACGCCTAAGCCGCTCTTGCGAACTCACCGCTTTCTGCGCGTCTGGGGTGAGCCTAAGAAAAATCACAGCGCCGCTCCTCCTAGCCTCCCTCTCATTAAGCCTTCTCAATTTTTCTATGTGTGCCGAGCTTACCCCTTTTTGCCGCAGAGAATCGAAGACTTTACTGTATCGAAAAACCACAGCAAACCCCCTCCTTCTCCTTCAGCGTCAACAACTTGTGAAACTCAAAAACGTCTATCTGAATATATCGGTCAAAGAAGAGGGAAAAATGGCCGATAATTTTATTATGATTGCTCACAATGAGAGCAATAACCGATTGAGCTTAATCCTCGCAGATAATCTATGGATTGAAAAGGGGGAACTTTTGGGGAAAAACATGGCCATCCTCTCCCATTTAGAGGGGGAAGGCAAAGAAAACTTTGATCCTCTCGTCATTGAAAATCAGTCTTTCATGTCGACTCACGCTCCCCTTTTATCTCAAGCCATAAAAAAAAACCGTCCTCACCTTGACGCAAGTAGCTTAAGTTTCCGCCATCTCCAGGTCCAAAAAAAGGGAAAAACCAAACAGGGGGGATCTGCCCAAATCGAAATCCTGCGTCGCTATTCCCTAAGTGGCTCTGTTTTTAGCTTCACCCTTCTGGGTTGCGCCTTTGGCATTGAAGCGGGGCGGCGCCCAAAAAAAAGGGGACTGATCATCGCCTTAGCTCTTACCCTTCTGGTCCTTGTGAGTTATGTTTTAGGGAAAAGTCTAAAAGACAATCCTCTTTTAGCCACCATCACCCTTCTTGCGCCCCATCCCTTCCTTTGGTTTGCCAGCATCTATAAATTTTCCACCTTTTCTCGAGGAGGCGTATGATTTGGCAGCGCTACCTTTTTTTCCGCCTACTAAAAGTATTTCTCTTTATTTTGGGCCTCTCTTTCTCCCTCTACTCTTTTGTCGATCTTGCCACACGAAGCGGTAAATTTGTAAACCGAGGATTTCTTCCCGACCTAGAAACCCTCCTCTATTATATCGACCAATTTTCCTACCTACTTCCCCTCTTTTTTGCCCTCTCCTTTCTACTAGCCACGATTCAGGTCCTGTTCGATCTCAATATCCACCAAGAACTTGTCGCCCTCCAAATGGGGGGACTTTCGATAAAAAAAATGCTTAAGCCCTTTTTTATTCTCGCCACCCTCCTGTTTTTCCTCTCTATAGCTAATCACCAATGGCTTGCCCCCGAGGCCAAAAAAAGGATTCAGACCTTTCAGACGGTGTATGCAAAAAAGAAAAAGCGTTCGTTGCGCGAACATGTCCATACAATAGGCCTCGCCGATGGAACGGAACTCATCTACCAGCGCTATGACGAAAAAAAAGGGGAACTATTCGACCTTTTCTGGATCGAAACCCCCACTAAATTGTGGCATATGAAAAGCCTCGATGTCGATCCGCTCCGAGGGCGGTATGTCGATCTGTTTGAGAGGGATTCCTCCTCCAAGCTCGTTAAAACAGCGAGTTTTACCCAGAGGTTCTTTCCCGAAATTGAGATGGATAAAGAGGAGATATTCAAGCCCTTTATCCCTTTCGAAAACCGCTCTTTGTCTCAGCTTTTCACACAGATAGGGGCCAAAACGGCCGAGTGGCGCAGTCTCCTGGCCCATTTACTCTATAAGTTCTCCCATCCCCTTCTCTTCTTTTTAATCCCTTTTGCCGTAGGTCCTATAGCTTGCCGCTTCTCCCGGCATACAGCCCCCTTTCTAACTACAACCATTGCCCTTTTTGCCTTTGTATCGATAATGATGGTTCTAGATGGGATGCTCATTCTAGGGGAAAATCAGGTAATCTCCCCCTTTTTCATCCTAGCCCCCCTCATTCTCCTCTATGCCCTCTTTTTCCCCGCCTTCCGAAAAACTCTCTAAGAAACCACCACAAACCATATAATAATTATTATAATTCATCACTATTATTATACTTTTCCATTTATATTGAAATTAATTACATTTTTAATTAAACTATTAGTTAACAATCAGCAGAGGTTTAATTATGTCAATTTCTTTGGGGGAAATAAGTAAAGTTCAATTTGAAGGGAAAAGTCGGATTGTTTTTCAGAAGGGAATTGTTAACCCCCGAGGAGAATTGGGAAAGACAGGCATTCGGATCCATGGCCAAATTGGACGCCTATTTCATAACTGTGTTACTTTACAAAGCGAACACCAAAAATTCTATCTCAACCGTAAAAGCGCAATAAAATGGATAACAGCCCAAGAAGATACGCCCCCTTCCGACTCCGATATTCTAACGAGATTACAAACAATATTAAGCCAAACGATCAACTATAACTCTTTAGCTTATCAAAAATCCCGCGTGTCTAAAGAGTCCACTTCGCCGCTTCGCCCTTGTATAGATAAAGTGAAGGGCTGCTTTTGGAATAAAGTATGGAAATGGAGTCTGTCTTCTTGGAATTGTTTTCGCCTCCGCTTTTTCTTTGTCCGAAAAGAAAGCACACTATATAGCGCCTCCGAAACTCGAGCCAAAGCCATTTTCTGGAAAACGAGAAGTACCGTTCCCGCTTATCAAGAGCTCACTCTCAATCCCCCACCCACATTCAATGAAATTCCCATGACCGATAAAGCTACCTACATCGTACCCAATCAGGGCACCGAACGAACATATGTTGGAGGGAAAATCCCCCATCACGGCCAATCCTACAGCTCTACAGGAACAACAGGTAAACCCACAACGTGGATGATTGGACCTGACGAACAAAGGACGATGAAAACCCTTATGCACTATGGAATTCAATCCCATATTGGCAATCAACCCCTCTTTTTTCTTAATGCCTTTGCTATGGGTCCTTGGGCTACAGGAATTACTACCTCTTTTGCCCTTTTCGAGAAGGCTATGACTTTTTCTATTGGGCCTGACATCGATAAAATCCTCGATACGTTGCAAACATGGCCCCCCGCTCAATTTTCCGACCGAAAATATGTGATCGCGGGATACCCAGATTTTATGGATAAATTAGTGACGAAAGCGAAAGAAAAAGGGTTCGATTTAAAACCTTTTAATCTCGTTGCTGTAGTCGGCGGAGACGCCATCTCTGATACAGTACGAGAAAGGATTGAGACGGAGGGCGGAATTAAAGTGGTTTCCGCCTACGGCGCATCCGACCTAGACTTCCCCATCGGCCAAGAATCTAATTTCACCGATAACTTAAGAAGATCGTGCAAAGAAAATCCCGAATTTGCCACAGAATTATTCGGGACAGAGTCTCTTCCTATGATCTTCCAATACGATCCTCTGAATTACTATATCGAATCAAATGCAGAGCGGCAAATGATCTATACCTGCGTACGAGACGATCGCGCTTCACCTAGGATCCGCTACAATCTTAAGGATACAGGCCAAATCATGAGAATGAGCGACCTCATGGCTATTGCACAAAAACATAAAATAGCTCTACCCGCTTCTCAAACTGGACTGCCTCTTCTATTTATCTGGGGACGTGAGGGAGCCGTAACCTATCAAGCTACAAAAGTATTCACGGAAAACCTAGCCATGGCGATTCAGAGCCTACCTGAACTTTTTGGTAAAATCGAAAATTACGGGTTTCGAAAACTTGAGAAGGGTTTTAATATTCTCCTAGAATTGAAAGAGAATGCTGAAATACCAGAAAATACGGACGAGCTTCTTATCGAGAAGATCCGAGAATTCAATAAAGATTTCGATGCGGCTATTAAATTGCTCCCAGGCAATCCTTTACCAGGGCTCGAGATCTTTCCTTTTGCGACAGGTCCTATGGCTGGACAACCGGCTCATGCTAAGAAAAAGTATATTTATTAAACCATTCAGAAAATCTCTTTCTTGGGCTATCTACTGCCCAAAAAACCTTTCTTGATCAATATATTCATACTCCCTAGACTCCGAAATGAGGAGATCTCCCCCATGAAAAAACCCCACCCTGCCTTTGAAGAACTAAAAGAATATTCAAAAAAAATCCACACCTATGAATCGATCTTATCTCTTCTTCACTGGGACCAAGAGACCTATATGCCTTCTGGAGGCATCGGCCCGAGAAGTCGGCAAATTTCTTTACTTTCCGGACTCATTCACGAGGAAAGGTCGGGGCGTAAATTTAAAAAACTCCTTACTGCGCTTATCCATTTAGGGTCGGGAAAACCGAAGGTAAAAGGGTTATCGCGCCAACAGTTAATCTGTTTACGAGAATGGCATAGATCTTTTGAACGGGACACGAAACTCCCCTCTTCCTTTATTCAGGAATTTTCCCTCGTTACATCGGAAGCGACCCAAATTTGGGCCATTGCTAGAAAAGAGAATAGCTACAAACTCTTCGCCCCCTTCTTGCAGAAAATCATCGACCTCAACAGAAAAAAGGCGGACATTCTTGGCTTTGAAGACCACCCTTACGATGCTCTACTAGGATTGCATGAGCCTTGCATGACGACCCGTCGTGTAAGTACGATTTTTACCCCTCTACAAAAAGAGCTGACTACACTAGTCAAAAAAATTGCCGCCTCCAAAGAGATCGACGATCAATTTTTGAAAAAAAAGGTTCCTGATGAACGGCAAATAGAGATCGGTCGACTATTTCTCTCTAGTCTTCCCGCAGATCCCCACTATTCACGCCTCGATTTTTCCAGCCACCCCTTCTCTACAGGGCTGCACCCCCATGACAATCGGATTACAACCAGGATTCTCCCCAACGCTTTTATGAGCAATATTTTTTCTATTTTGCCCGAAGCGGGGCACATGATGTACGAAATGGGGCTACCAGTNNTCCCGCTGGTGGGAGACCCTCATTGGCCGCAGCCTCCCCTTTTGGCGTCACTTCTATCCGCTTTTGCAAAAAATATACACGCCTTTGAAAACAGTCCGACTAGAGAAGTTCTATCGAGCTATCAATACAGTTACCCCCTCTTTTATCCGGGTAGAGGCCGATGAGGTTACCTATTGCCTCCATGTTATCTTGCGCTTTGAAGTGGAAAAAAAGCTGATTGCGGGCGAATTATCTGTGACCGAACTTCCTGAATTCTGGAATGAAAAAATGAAGGAATTGTTAGGGATTGTTCCGAAAACAGATACGCAAGGCTGCCTGCAAGACATCCACTGGTCGCTCGGAGCGTTCGGCTACTTTCCCACCTATGCTCTGGGCAACCTACTTGCCGCCCAATTCTTTACCGCCTTTTCCAAAGAAAATTCCGATTGGTCGGAGCGGGTTTCTCAAGGCGATTTAGGATTTGTCAGGGAATGGCTCAAAACACATATCCACCAGTGGGGCCGAACCTACGACGCCGATCAGCTCGTCAAAAAAGCGACCGACAAACCTCTGTCTTC
>PLXF01000119.1 GCA_003151315.1 Parachlamydiales bacterium | reverse complement strand
CTTTCCAGTGGACGGAGTATATACTGTGTCCAGTTGAAAGTTAGACACAGTATATGCGGTTTTGAGTTTAGTGAGAGCATTTCTTTCTCTGCAAGGAAAAACCTAAAATGCGCTTGTCCGATTGCAATAAATAATTTATCCATATACATTCTTGTCTTTTCAAATCATCTATAGGGATTTTTTATGACCACTGGTATAGTACGTTCACGACCCTACATCGACCTCGAAAACCCCGACCAGATCAGAATCCACGAGCCCTCCTCCGATTTCGCGAGAGGCTACAGCTTTGGTGTTTTTGTCGGAACGGATCTTTCAACTGGCAAAGAAGTAGCCCCTGCTGAATTTGATTTCGAGAAAAAGACCTTGGTTGTAGATCTCGCTGTTTTAAAACAACACAAAATAGAGAAAACACTTACGATTATCAAAAAGTACGCGTTTACTCGAGAAAGAATTTGTTATGACGTGGAGCACCTTTTTGGCACCTCCGTTAAAATAGAGAAGCTTCGCGAAAGTGTGGCGCTGTTTAGATCGGACAGTTGGAAAAAATCGCTCGAACGCAACTTAGTGCAAGCCCATATGCTGAAAAAAGATAGATATTGGACGGTTCTTCAAAGGATTCAGGAGCTGTCTCCCACAATTGTCGTTAAGAAAAATTTGGATAAGGTGGTTGATTTTTCGAGCCTTTATGAGGCGGAACACAACGATTTAGCCCCCCGTTTACATCGCATCACAGCTATTGTAGCAAATAACGAAGAGCCCACAGAACAGAAATCAGAAGACAGCTCTTTAGAGGCGCAGAGGATCGATTCTGTAATTGTGCATGGAAGCGTAATTGCGATTAATGGCGGGCTTTTAAAAACGGCCTTTACTTCAGGGATGTTAGAGCAGCAAGAAAAAGAGCTGCAGGTCCAGACATCCGATCTGGCCATTGTCCACAAGTTTGTCCAATACTTGTATAAAATGCCCATCGAGATTACTAACGATCGGGAAGCTAGGGAGTTGAATCAGCTAGCTGAAATGTGGGAAATACAGCCTTTACAAGAGTTGTGTGGAGAGAGGATGTCTGCGATTCGGTTAAACGAGGGGAGGGCGATGGGGAAAAGATTTCTATGTGATGTGGATTTTGCTTTACTGTTGGATAAGATGGAGGTTCCTGAGATGATCTCTACTGCAGAAAAAGCGAGTGAAGAGATTCAACGATGCTTTGAGCTATACATCGAACCTCTCTGTAAACGGATGAACGTCTAAACTCGACTTTGCAACTTTTTGACAACAGATGCATAGGCTACTGCTGTTTTGGATGACATGTTTTCTATTTTATTGAAGCTTGGAATCCCGCGTTGAAATTTTTGAATACTGGTTGCAATGAATTTTAGTCTTCCTAGTGTTTGTTTTTTCATTTTTAAGGAAACAGCGGCATTTTGAATCAACAGCCTTTCGGGAAGCCTTAGCAAAGAGGCCACCTTATTTCCATACAGTTTTCTAAGTCCTTCGGTGGTTAAGAGAGACGTATTACGCAGACTCTTTTTTAGCTGTAAAACTTGATTAATCGTTTTTACCTTTTCATTCAGCTCTCTTATTTTTTTGAATTCCGATTTGCTTGTTAATTTTAATTGAGTGATTGCGCTGCAAAGATCTGTTTTTGTTTGAGCGATAGTCACAGTTCTTTGGGTAAGAGGGGATAGTTTATTGGAACCGGTGAAATAATTTGCTATGCGTTCTGCCATTTGGTGGAGCACATTCACACAAGAGGATACGCTCTTACGTAAAGATAGTCCGGCCGATTTGGCTGGAGATAATTGACTATTTAATTGAGTTTCTTTCATTCCTGTAAAACTAACAGCTTGTCCGCTTTGTATCATAAATTACACCGCCTCTCAATCTATTATATATACTAATTATTTAATTGTAAATAAAAATTAACAATATATCGCGGTGTAAGTAGCTTAATATTAAAATGTTAAAAAGGCGTAATTAGCGGCCGATAATTAGCGCATCCCGTTAATAGAGAGCAGGATAGAGATGGCTGTGATAACTACCAGGGAGAGGCGGAACATTTGTTTAGCCCAGACTTGGTCGTTTTCGGCGTCGAAGCCTTTTAAAGAGAGGGCAAGCCAGGCGATTCCTAGGGGAAGGGAAACCAGGAGATAGGCGATTCCTCCATAACCAAACACGGCTAGGAGAATCGTCGCTACGATAAAGGCGGTGATATAGAGGACCATCCGCACTTTTGTCGTATAGCTCCCCCTTTTAACAGGGAGGACGGGGACTTCAGCGGCTTTGTAGTCGTCGAGGCGAAAGAGGGCGATAGAGAAGAAATGGGGCATTTGCCAAAGAACCAGGATGAGAAAAAGGAGAAGCGCCCCGACATCGATCTGATTGGCGACCGCTGTATAGCCGATGACGGGAGGCAGGGCTCCGGAGATGCTTCCGACAAGCGTTGCATAGGTGGTTTCAGTTTTCCATAGGCTATAGAGGATAACATAGATAAAAAAGCCTAAAGTGGCGATCGCAGCGCTTAAAGGGTTCGTGTAGAGGCTCAATATAGCTAAACCGAGAAAGCCAATGAGGGAGGCAAAAATCAGGGCATGTTTGCCTGTAATTAGCCCCATAGCTAAGGGGCGCTTTTTAGTGCGGGCCATCTTTTTATCGAGATCCCGATCGACATAATTGTTAAAGACACAGGCGGAGGCGATTACAAGGCCAAGTCCTGAGAAGACCGCGAGGAAAAGCCAAGGATCAAAATGCCCTTTTGAGGCGAGGCAGAAGCCGGCTACCGTTGTAATGAGATTGCCGAAGATAATCCCCGGTTTGGTGAGGAGGTAATAGGTGCGTATCATCATGAGTGATCCATCGGTGGCATCAGATTATAGCTGAGGTGGTGCATAATCCACAGGGATCCGAAAACAACAATTACAGTGACTAGAACCATAAAGAGGAAAATCAGAAGATTCCAGCGAGGTTTAGACTCTTTTCCTAAGTGCAAAAATAGGGCTAACAATACCCAAGATTGGGCAATGGCAAGAAAAGAGATCGTATATTGGGAGGCAGGTGTCGGCAAGAGCTCCGAATAGATAATAAAAAAGGCGGCAAAAGTGAAAATAAGGGAGAGGACAAATCCGAGTAAATAGGATTTGAAGCTGCCGTGTTCTGTGAGCTCTATTGCTCTATATTCTCTATCCATTGGATGACACTCCCATTAGGTAGACAAAGGTGAACATAAAAATCCAAACGATATAAGAAAAAAACCAGAACAGTTTTAGGCAAGTTAGCCTACGGATCGTAACAGGAATAAGCCCTCGCCGCAAAACGTCTCCGATAAACACGGGGATGAATAGAAGGCCGAAAAAGATATGGATAGCGTGCGTGCCGATTAGGGTAAAGTAGGCAGAGAGAAAGGCGCTTTTATCCCACGTATGCCCCTCGTTAATCAGTTGGACAAATTCTGCACCCACCATGAGTAAGAAGGCGAGACCTAGGGCGAACGTCGCTCCGTACCATCCACTAAGTTTCCTGATATTGTTTTTTTCGATATGCAAAGTGGCCAGGCCGCAAGTGAAACTACTGCCTAGGAGAAGGAGCGTCTCGACAAGGACGTAGGGAAGATGGAAGAGCTGCTTGGCTGTGGGCCCGCCGAAGGTCCCCTTTTCTAGAACGGCGTAGGTGGCAAATAACGTAGCGAATAGGATGAAATCGGTCATTAGGTAGATCCAAAATCCAAAAACGGTATTCGCGTTTATATCGTTATGGGGATCGGGATATTTTTCGGGATGGCTCATGCGCGGCACTCCTTTTCGATCCGTTCGATCTCTTCGGGAGTAATAAAGGTCTCCGTGTGCCGATCCATAAGGCGGACAATGAGGCAGGCAACAACTCCGACGGCGCTGACAACAGCGAGCCAGACGATATACCAGACGGCAGCAAATCCGAAGAAGAAGCTAAAGACCCCAATATAGAGTCCAAGAGGGGTGTTTTTCGGCATGTGGATCGCCTCATACACCGGTTTTTTAGAGGAAAGACCTTTCTGTTTTTCGGCCCAAAAAGGGTCCCTTTCGTGCACTTCAGGGATAACAGCGAAGTTGTAAAAAGGAGGCGGTGAGGAGAGGCTCCACTCCAAGGTTCTTCCATCCCAGGGATCGCCCGTTGTGTCCCGATTTTTTTTCCGGTCTCTAAAACTTACCAACAGCTGTAAACATTGTAGTCCAACGCCCATAAAGACGATCACCAGACCAATAGCCGCTACGATAAATAGGGGCTGCCATCCTGTCGAGGCGTCGTAGTGGTCCATCCTCCTTGTAGCGCCCATCAGACCTAAAATGTAGAGGGGGGTAAAGGCGACTAAAAATCCGAAAATCCAACAAAAGGCGGCCCAATCACCCAGTTTATCATTAAGCTTAAAGCCAAACATCTTCGGAAACCAATAGGTAAGCCCGGCAAACAGGCCAAATAGGACGCCGCCAACGAGCATAGAATGGAAGTGAGCGATGAGGAAAAGGCTGTTATGGACCTGGAAATCAACGGGGGCGACCGACATCAATACGCCGTACATCCCCCCTAAAGAAAAAATCGCGACAAAACCGATGAACCACACCATCGGAGAGGCTAGAGTTACCTTCCCATCGTACATAGTGAAGAGCCAGTTGAAGATTTTCACCCCAGTCGGAATGGCGATGATCATCGTCATAAAACCGAAAAAGGCGTTGACGCCAGGTCCGGCTCCCATCGTAAAAAAGTGGTGAAGCCAAACGAGAAAGGAGAGGACCGTAATCGCTATAAGGGCCCAAACCATCGAGGTGTAGCCAAAAAGTCGTTTTTTGCAAAAAACGGGGATAAACTCAGAGAACATCCCGAAGGCGGGCATCATCAAAATATAGACCTCAGGATGGCCCCAAGCCCAAAAGAGGTTGATGTAGAGCATCGGATTGCCCCCAAAGTCGGGAGTAAAGAAGTGGGTGCCGAAGGTGCGATCTAACGAAAGGAGGGCGGCGGTTGCGGTTAGGATCGGGAAAGCGAATACAATCAAAACGAGGGAGACTAAGACGGACCAAACAAAGAGGGGCATCCGCATCATCGTCATTCCGGGACAGCGCATCTTATAAATAGTGACTAAGAAATTCACTCCCGAAAGGAGCGTTCCCGCTCCCGATAATTGGATACTCCAGAGCCAATAGTCGATCCCCACGCCGGGGTTTTCCTCAATGCCGGAAAGGGGAGGATAACCAGACCAACCGGCTCCAGAAAAATTTCCGATGCTCAAAGAGACGATCAGCGTAACGGACCCTGCAGCAAACATCCAGAAGCTCAAAGAATTTAGAAAGGGGAATGCCACGTCGCGCGCGCCGATTTGTAGCGGAATGAAGTAGTTAATAAGCCCAAAGACGAAACCCGTTGCAACAAAGAAGATCATGGCGGTTCCATGAGCGCTAAAGAGCTGCTGGTAATGACTCGTTTCCAAAAAGCCGAATGAATCTCCAACGGAGACCACCTGATGCGCGCGCATCATGGAGGCTTCGACGAGAGCTTTAAACAGCATGGCAGAGGACATGACGAAATACATGATGCCGATTTTCTTATGGTCGACCGAGGTGAGCCAGTCGAACCAGAGCCATCTCCATTTCTTATAATAGGTCAAAAGGGTGATGATC
Organism: Parachlamydiales bacterium; assembly: GCA_003151315.1. Classification (GTDB taxonomy): domain Bacteria; phylum Chlamydiota; class Chlamydiia; order Chlamydiales; family SM23-39; genus SZAS-17. The sequence continues at coordinate 4,059 of PLXF01000119.1, read as the reverse complement.
GCAGCTCCGGCAATCAAAGTTCCTATGCCGACCGACATCTCGATAGGATTGTGCTGAAACGCCTGAGGGGTCAATCGTCCATATAAAAAATTCGCAAATAGGGTCATGGGGTACCTTGAGGCGTCATATATTTCATAATTATCTGATCGAAGAGCCCTCCATCTCCGAGTCGATAGACAGCTTGTTCATTGTATTGGCTAGGTTCGGCTAATTCGTTATACGATTGGAGATTAAGGCGATTGGTGGAGATCATGGCCGTTCTTGTCCAATTGTCGAAATTTCCTTCTGAGAGCGACTCTGCGGTAAAGACCATGCCCGAAAACCCTTCGCCGCTTAAGTTAGCTGAACACCCTCGATAACTCCCTTCCTGATTGGCAATTAAATTGAGCTCCGATTTCATCCCCGCCATGGCATAAATCTGTCCGCCGAGTTTAGGAATCCAAAAGGAGTTCATAGGACCATCGGAGGTGATTTCAAAATGGAGCGGAGTCTTCTCGGGAAAAGGGAGATAATTGACCGTAGCGATCCCTAAATCGGGATAGATAAAGAGCCACTTCCACTTAAGGGCAACAGCCTGAATGGTCAGAGGCTTTTTATCGGAGACAATGGGTTTAAAAGGGTCAAGTTCGTGGCATGCTCTCCAGGTGATCACCCCCAAAATCGCCATCAAGACAAATGGAATGGTCCACCAGATGCTCTCGGCCAGTAGGCTAAAGTCCCAATTGGGGCGATAGGTCGTTTTGTGGTTCGATTCCCGATATTTCCAAGAGATGCAGAAGGTGAGGATCACAGTGGGAATCACGATTAGCAACATTAAGTAGCTAGAAACCAATAGGAGTCGATGCTGCTTATGTCCGATTTCTCCTGCTGGGTTTAAAACGGCCACGTCGTGGGTGAAAACATAGAGGAGAGCCGCTATAGCAACAGAAAGGAGCAAGCCGGCTAAGAGGAGGAGCTTAGGTTTGTGTCTCATTCAAATAAATAGTTGATTTAGATCCTTTTTACAAGATCAGATTTCTTGTGTCTACAGAAAAGGGTGTATATAGTGGTTTCACTTGAAAGGCACCCAATATTTCCGTTTTAACAATTCATCTTTTTAACTATTTTGGCAGGGTCCTATGGTCTTCGAATAGCAACCCTGCCAAAATAGTTAAAAAGCTGAACTGTTAAAACAAAAATCTTGGGTACCTTTCAAGCGGAAGCGCTATATACCCAACGTGATTCAAGAATCGGTTTTTGTGGGCCAGCAATGAGCCGTTTTGTATGTTAAAGGTTTGATAAAAAGGTGGAGAGAGTTAAAATGTTCGCGTCTGCACTAGCGCTGTAACAGGTGGGTTAGTGTGGCCATAAAACCAAATGAGAAATTGCAAAAACAATTTAACCAAGAGGTGTTTATGAAAAACGAAAAAATTAGATCAAAAAGACTGCTAGCTTGGGTATCACCATTAGTTGTCATTCTTTGCTGTGCTGGTGGAATACAAGCACACGCTGAGAATTTCGACCAAAAAGTGAGAGATCTTATCAACCAATCTGCTGATGCCTTGAAAAAAGGCATCGACAATTTGGGCGATGATTTCGGAAAAATCCAAGATTATTTAGAGAATTATTCCTGGAAGGGGATAGTTCAAGATCACGCTAGCTCTGGGGTTGAGACATTAAGCCAGCTAAAGCTCAATAATCGGGGCAAGGTACTCTTTGTACACCCAGGCGAGACAATCCACGGAGAGGTTGTCTGCTCTCTGAACTCTGAAGCTGCACATACTTTAAACGTGTACCGTGTGGTAATCGGCCTATACGGAAAAGGTCCTCAAACCACCATTGGGAGAACTTTAGGGGTATATGGAGGGTCCGCGACTGAGCAATTTTCTTTAACAGCTCCAATGGAACCGGGAATCTATCAGATCCGCTTCCGTACAGCTGATAATTACTTAGAGAGCAAAGCGCTCGATGCTTGGGTTGATGAGAAGGGCAATGAGCCTGGCGCATCAACAACCATTGGTATCATTTACGTAAAATCATAAATTTTACGTTATGAAGAAAAGGGGCGGGTTTTATCCCGTCCTTTTGCTATTTGAATCACGAGCCGTGTAATTTAGATTGGATTTCGCTGAGCTGCTTTTCGCTTTGAGCGAGAGACCCCTCTAGTTTTTCGACCACTTCTTTGGGAGCTTTCGTCGTGAATTCTTCGTTTGCGAGTTTGCCCTTTAACCCTTCGATGACTTTTACTAATTTGTCCTGCTCTTTAATGAGCCTTTGCTTCTCTTTTTCCTTGAGAGCTTCGGGGATAGGGATGCATAATTTCAGGGACCCCACTAAAGCATTGGCACCAAACGCAGCGCCCTCTTCTTCGGAAAACTGAAGGGTCCGTGTCGGCGTCAAAGCGAATAGGATCGATTGGTGTTTCTCCACCATCTCCCTCTCTTCGCCCGTTCCGATGATCGTCAGGTCGTTCTTTTCTCCGGGGGGGATTTGCATCTCAGCGCGAATATTGCGGATAGTGCGGACGAGCTCGTTCATCTTCTCAAACGTTTTTTCCACGTCAAGGTCGATATCGCTCGGGTCGATCACTTCAGGGTAGGGCGCTTGTATACAGGCGGGGGATTGGAGGGCGCGGATCGTCTCTTTTGTGTAGGGATCTTGTTTCCCTTCGCTATTGAGCGTAGAGAACTTTTCTTTTAGGCGGTTAAACAACTCCTCGGTGATGAAGGGGGCGATAGGGTGGAGGAGGCGGATCGAATTGGAGAGGAGGATGGCTAAGAGCTTTTGTTTATTCTTTTTCAGCTCAGGCGTACCGGCTTTTCCAAAGAGGATTGGTTTAGCGAGTTCTACATAAATAGCGCAAAAGTCGTTCCAGAAAAATTCGTACGCGCGAGTGGCTGCCTTGTCGAAAGAGTAGTTATTGAGGTTTTGGTTCACCTCGGCGATGGTCCGGTTGAGCACTGAGAGGATCCATCGATCTTCTAGGGCGAGGGTGGTGAGATCGAGCCCCTCATCAAAGGCGTCGAACTCTTCGAGGTTCATGAAGACGAAACGGGCTCCATTCCAAATTTTGTTGGTGAAGTTTTTAAATTCTTCAAATTTTCGACGATCGAGATCTATCTGGCGGGCGTAGGTGACGCTGGAGCAAAGGGCCATCCGCAGCGCATCGGTCCCGTACTCGGCGATGAGTTCGATCGGATCGATGATGTTTCCCTTCGATTTGGACATTTTTTCCCATTTCGAATGGACCTCTTGAGGAAGCGGAGTACCTAGATCGTAGCTCTTTTTTTCTGTAGCGTTTAAGTAAGAGATAGCCCCTTCCGAGTCTTCGCGCCAATAGGACTTACCGTAGATAAGGCCGTGGAGGAACGTTTCGTGGAATGGGGGTTTTCCTTGAGTATACTCTCCCATTAAAATCATCCGTGCAACCCAGAAAAAGAGGATATCGTGGCCGGTGATCAGAACCGAGGTGGGGTAAAATTTTTCTAGATCGGCTGTTTTATCGGGCCAGCCCATTACGCTAAAGGGCCAGAGAGCAGAAGAAAACCAGGTGTCGAGCACGTCGGACACCTGTTCCAGCGCCGTGCTCCCACACTCTCCGCAGGTGAGAGGAGCTTCCCGCGCGACCGTCAGGTGCTTGCAGCCATCGCAGGTCCACGCTGGAATCCGATGTCCCCACCACAACTGGCGCGAAATGCACCAGTCATAGATGTTGTTCATCCAGTTCAGGTAAATCTGGCGGTAGTTGTCCGGAACGATCGTGATCTCGCCACTCTCGACGGCTTCTTTGGCACGGTCGGCGAGCGGCTTGATCTTGATGAACCACTGCTCGGACAGGCGGGGCTCGACCACGGTTCCGCAGCGCTCGCACTTGCCGATCGACAGTGCGTAGTCTTTTTCGCCGACCAGGAATCCCTGCTCCTGCAAGTCGGCCAGCACCCGCTTGCGCGCTTCATATCTATCTAGACCCAAGTACGGTCCAGCATTCTGGTTCATGTGCGCGTGCTCGTCCATTACGTCGATCTGCGGCAGGTTGTGGCGCAGGCCGGCCTGAAAGTCGTTGGGATCGTGCGCCGGAGT
>PLXF01000046.1 GCA_003151315.1 Parachlamydiales bacterium | reverse complement strand
TAAGAGTTCCGTAGAAGAGATGATGCAACCTGGCGTTCGGCTGGCCACTTTCGATGCCGATTCGATCGCCAAGGTGGCGGGCGCTCTTTTATTTTCTTGTGGCGAAGGGGGGCTTGCTGAATTACAAGAATTCTGCCGTCGCCTTCCCGAAGAAGAGCTGTCCCGCATATTGGATGCGGCGTCTGCTTCAAGAGAAAACCGACGCCATAAATCTCCCCGAGCCCTTGAACACGCCTCTTTTACCTTTGAAATGCTAGCCGATTTTGGCGTTTACAGAGATCTGCATAGACATCGGATGCTTACACAGGAAAGGCAACTCCTTTCCTGCCGTTACGGCTATTATCTCCCCCCCGAAATCATCGGCACCGAAATGGAAAAAGACTATGTGGCCGCCATGGATAGAGCGAAAAAGGCATACGATCTGATTTCTGCCGAGCTGCCTGAAGAGGCGCAGTATGTGGTTCCCATGGCCTATAATGTCCATTGGTACTTCCACGTTAATTTACGAGCGCTTCAATGGTTATGTGAGCTGCGCTCCCAACCGGCCGGCCACTGCACGTATCGCTTAATTGCCCAAGAGATGGCCAAACAGGTGAGTACAGCTTTACCTGCCTTTGAACGGTTCTTCAAATTTGTCGATTACGAGGGATATGAATTGGGCCGCTTAGGCGCTGAGATTCGTCAAGAAGAGAAGCAGCAATTGCGCACATAAATGTTTGATCTCCAATCCGATTTTTCCCCCTGCGGCGATCAGCCGCAAGCCATTGACCGCTTAGTAGAAGGGCTTCAGAGAGGAAAAAGCTCTCAGGTTTTGCTCGGTATTACCGGATCGGGAAAAACGTTCACGATGGCCAATGTGATTCAGCGGCTCAATAAGCCCGCCCTGATTTTGGCCCATAATAAAACCCTTGCAGCTCAGCTTTATCAAGAATTTAAGTCCTTTTTTCCACAAAATGCCGTCGAGTATTTTGTCTCTTATTACGATTACTATCAGCCAGAAGCCTACATAGCGAGGACCGATACCTACATTGAAAAGGACCTGGCGATTAATGAGCAGATCGAAAAAATGCGCCTAAGCGCAACCCGTTCTCTGATAGAAAGGCCCGATGTAATCATCGTCTCTTCTGTTTCATGCATTTATGGCTTGGGTACGCCGGAATACTACAGCCAAATGCTCCTAAAGCTCTCTTTAAAGCAGCAAGTGAGGCGCGATGATGTGCTCCTGCACTTGATCGAGCTACACTATAAAAGAAACGACTATGATCTTTTGAGAGCCTCATTCCGAGCTCGTGGCGATGTTTTGGAAATTGTCCCCGCCTATGAAGATGACATTGCCTACCGGATCGAATTTTTTGGGGATGAGGTGGAAAGGATTAGCGAGATTGAACCGATCACTGGCAAAGTGCGTAAACGGCTCGACTCGGTAACGATTTTTCCCGGTTCCCACTTTGTAACTCCGGAGCACGTCCGCTACGAAGCGATGCAAACCATTAATAAAGAGCTCGCTGAAAGGATCGCCTTCTTCGAAAAGGAAAATCGCCTTGTCGAAGCCCAGAGGATTAAAGAGAGGACAAGGTACGATCTAGAGATGATTCGGGAGATCGGTTTTTGCAAAGGGATCGAAAATTATTCCCGCCATTTTAGCCAAAGACTCCCGGGAGCTCCACCCCCTTGCCTAATCGACTATTTTCCCGAAGACTTCCTCTTTTTTATCGACGAATCCCACCAGACCCTCCCTCAGCTTCACGCGATGTATAATGGGGATCGCTCCCGCAAGCAGGCTCTCGTAGAGTTTGGATTTCGCCTCCCTTCCGCCTTTGATAATAGGCCCTTAAAATTTGAAGAGACCTACAAAAAATTCAATCAGGTCATCTTCGTCTCCGCAACTCCGGGTCGCTGGGAAGTGGAAGAGTGTCAAGGAGATCTAGTCCAGCAAATCATCCGTCCAACGGGTCTTCTCGACCCCGAAATCACGATCCGTCCCGCTGCCGGCCAAGTCGACGACTGTCTGGAAGAGATTCGGATCGAATCGGGAAGCGGCGGGCGCGTTCTCGTGACCACCCTGACTAAAAAACTCTCTGAAGACCTATCCAAATATCTAAATGAGATCGGGGTTAAAGCTAAATACATCCATTCCGACATCGACACCCTGGAAAGGATGCGCATAATTAAATCGCTGCGCCAGGGGGATTTTGACGTGCTCGTCGGCATCAACCTCCTTAGAGAGGGCCTAGACATTCCCGAGGTTTCTTTAGTCGTTATTTTAGATGCCGATAAAGAGGGATTTCTCCGCTCCGAAACGGCGCTCATTCAAACTTGCGGCCGAGCGTCCCGTAATCTTAAAGGGCGCGTGATTATGTATGCAGATCGGCATACCGATTCGATTAAAAAGGCAGTAGCGGTCACCTCAGAACGGCGAGCCGTCCAAGAGGCCTACAACCTAGAACACAACATTATACCCCGAAGCGTTAAGCGAGACAACGCAGCCTCTATTGAAGAGACTTTTGGGTTTTCCGAAGAGGCGCTTCCCGCAGAAACTTCCTCTAAAAAGCCCTCCTATGACATCCCCCATCTTGAAGCTAAAATCAAAGAATGTGAAGTGGAGATGAGAAAAGCCTCTAAAGAGCTCCGCTTTGAAGATGCCGCCCGCGCCCGCGACCTCATGCGCTACTACCAAGGCCTCGAAATGATGAAGGCCGACTCAAGCGATTCTTGAATTAAAAACAGCCCCACAAACTATCTAGAAGCCGATTTTATTCATGTAAGTATTATTTTTAATTAAAATATTAAATACTAATTGAAATTAAATAATTGATTTGTTAAAACTTACGTTAAATAAAAAATTGTAGTTAAAAAGATAGAGATTTTTTTAACCCAATTTGTCGACAAGCTTTAACGCGAGAAGATATTTATGAAGATTTCAGCGTATAGAAATGTAGTGCTCACGTCCCTTTCCTTATTAACCGCCGTACCTAACATAGGAACTTGTTTTCCAGCGCAGGAGTTTCCCTTATCTAAGAATTTTTCCGAATACGATTTGTTGGTCAACGAACTTGTTGAGCAGGCATATATTGGAAATGCTTCTAGGGTTCAGGAGCTATTACAAGAAGTGGCGGAAACATTAAAAGGCTCCACTAATGTACTTGGGGACAGCCGCCAATTTCTCCAAAAGTTAGTTGATGGGATGAATGCCAGGTTTGGATCAGCGCTCACCCTGTCAGATATTATAGAAGCGACAAGAGAATCGGCCCACATGTTCCAAATCCCTGAAGCCGACGAAGCAGATTACCTAGAGGGTCTCAACTGGCTCGATGGAGAGGATCCTGAAGATACAACGTTAGAATCCGACATCAGCAAAAAGCATATGAAAAAAAGTCAAAAAAATGTCTGGGATTGGCTTATTGTCACATCTATTACAATTGGGGCTGTTGCTGTTTGCGTTTATGCTCCTGGCGTAGCAATTACAGCTTTTAAGGTTGTTGTGGGAGCGATAGACGTGCTGTTAATTAACAAAAAGTAACTTTTATTAAGGATTTTATGAGATTTTTTTGTATATGTAGTGTAATGTTCTCGAGAGTATTATTCGGATTTTGTAATTGTTATGAGGGGTTTGAGTGTTTTGATGAAATACATGTTATAAATATGCCGTTCTTAAGTTATTGCAAATTCATGGAATTTGAAATAGGAGAAGAACGGTACAAGGCTTTAATTGATACGGGATCTTCATTTTCCTTTTTGAGAAAGGATGTACTGGAAAAAATTCAAAATAAAAAACTGTACTCCCATTCTGAAATGATGAGCTATAAGGGGGATAGGTATTTGACTGTAGATTTTCAGGTTCCCCAAATTAAAATTGGGAACCTGTTTACCGAATCGGTCATTACCGAAGAAATCCCCGATTTTTGGAAAAATGGTTCCACTCTTGGATACCAGGCCTATCTTCTATACTTTAAATTATGGCTGTTGCACGAAGTCTATCGAGAAGGATTGATTGGAAGAAATGTGTTGGAGAAATACACCTGTATTTTTGACTTCCCTCACGCGCACATGTTTTTGGCTGAAAAGCCTCTCTCTCTCGAGCAAGCAGAAAGCCTTCTTACAATGGGATTTGCGTCTTTGCCATTTGAAATGACGAATGCAGGCCCCGTTTTTACTTTTCAAACAGATTTCGGCGATAAAAAGTTCATTTTAGACACAGGCGCTACCCACTCGATCGTTAGACTTTCAGAAGATGAAAAAAAATATTTCGGGCGAAAAAGGAAAATTTCCACCGGTAAATTGATGGGAAATGGGATCAATTTTGGAAAGCATACATTCCTAATTATCGATATGGCAGCCGAACAAGCGCGCATTGATGGGATTGTTGGGCTCGATTTTTTCAAACAAAATACAATTTGTTTTGATTATGAACACAAAATAGCCTACATCCAAACGCCGAAATTGGGGTCTAAGGAACGATTCAACTATTGGTGGAAAAGTTGGATGGGGCGTTAACATTTTTTATGTTGCACAGGTAGACCTGTGCAACAGGGGACTATTTTACGGAATAAACCAGAAGTAGTCGCCTGTGTAGCCTACCTCTGCGAATAGTTCTTTCCACTCGTCTACTGGTAGGATGGTTTTGGCTGTTAGATTCCAGGCGTACATGAGCTCTTTTTCTTCGTCGTTGCGGTAGGCGTCAACCGTGATAAAACTGTTGCCTTTCGATACCCGCTGGATCTCTTTTAAGGCTTTTTTTAGCTCTTCTTTTTCTAGGTTGTGGATTGTGTTGATCGAGATCACTAAATCAAATGAATGGTCAGGATAGGGCAAATTGCGGGCATCTGCTGCCGATACGCAGGATTTGACCGATTCTTGCGCGTGCTCGATAGCATAGGGGGAGACGTCGATGCCGGTTAGGGAAATGCCGGGGATCGCTTGTTGGAAATCATGGAGCATGAATCCTTTGCCACAGCCTACATCTAAGACAGAACTGGACGCGGAGAGATTGTAGTGCTTTTGGAAGGTGGGAACAACGGGAGTCCAGAAACGGGGGTGGTAGTTGTAGCCTCCGTATCCGTGACGACGGTCGCCATCGAAAAAATCTTTGCCGAATTGCCGCGCAATTTTCCGGTCTTCTTCAGTTTTTGTTTGTCCCCGTTCTAGGACGTTTCTTTTTGCTTTTGGATAGTTGATTAAAAGATCTACTTCTTGGCCCATGGTCTATTCCTTATGAACGTATTGGAGAGGTTGTTGGATGATATCTGTGTAGTTTGTATTGATCCACTCTATTGTACCCTCGATCCCTTGGAGGAAGGAAATCGTCGGCTTCCAGCCTAAAGTTCTCGCTTTCGTGGAGTCGATTACGTAGGCCTTGTCCTGCCCTAATCTCTCTTCGACCTCTTTCACCAGGCTGCCGAAGGGAATTTGCATGCATTGGCAAATGGTTTGGACGACCTCTTTGACGCTGATTCCCTGATCGGGGGAGAGGTGGTAAATTTGGCCCACAACCCCTTTTTCCATCACTAGCAGCTCCCCTTTTGAGACGTCGCGGATGTGGATATAAGATTTGACCGCTTTCCCGCCGCCATGGAGCTCGATGTGTTTGTTCCCTTTGATGTTGATAATGGAGCGAGGGATGATTTTGAATAGCTGTTGGTAGGCTCCGTAGACATTTGTGGCCCGTATCATAACTAGCGGGAACGGGAAGTTTTTTTGGAACGTGAACAGAGAAAGATCGCCTGCGGCCTTTGAGGCTGCATAGGGGGTGCTTGGATTCACGGGGGATTCTTCTGTGATGATCCCTTCGCAAGAGCCGTAGACTTCGGGAGAGGAGATGTGGACATATTTTTCGAGAAAGGTCATCTCTTTTAAGAGATTGGCCAGGCGTGTGAGGGCCACAGCATTGGTTTGAAACCATTGGTCTGGATGAGTCCAGCTAGGAGCCACTTCGCTTTGCGCGGCAAAATTGACGATATAGTGGGGGCGAAAGTTATCTAGGATGATTTTGAGCTGATCTAAATCTTTGTTTAAATCGATCTGATGAAAGGTAAAACGGTTGGAGTTCCTTTTTTTGTAGGGTAAAAAAAGCTCACTTTTTTCAGGAGAACGGCTGACTCCAATTACTTCGTATCTTCCTGTTTCGAGCAGAAGATCGATAAAATCGCTTCCTGAGAAGGAGTTACTGCCTATTACCAACACTTTTTTCATGATTTTCTCCAGTTAAAAGGGGCCGCAAAATTCCTTGTCGGGTACGTCGAGAGGCTCAAGATCTGCCAATCTTCGTATTTCTTCTGCAATTTTTAAGGCATTTAGGGGCTTATTCATCATTTTCACTATTTCTAGCGCTATGTGATTCGCAGTTGGATAGAAATGGTTAGCTAATTTCCAGCTTGTGGGGGTGATCCGATCGGGGTATGTGATCCTCACGGGGGGGCATTTTAAGGAAGAGAAGCTTTTTTCGGTTGCTAGGGCTAATATTTCGCTGGCAAATCCGAACGATTTCCAGTCGGGGTCTACCACAATTAGGCGGCCTGTTTTGGTGATCGAGGCGCAGATGGTTTCTTCGTCTAAAGGCCTTATGCTCCGCACATCGATAATTTCGACAGAAATCCCCTCATTTTTAAGGAGCTGGACCGCTCTCCAGGCTTCGAGGGTCATGTGGGAGGCGGCTACTATGGTAATGTCGCTGCCTTCTTGTAGGATTTTGGCTTTTCCTAGAGGGACTCGGTAAATTTCTTTCGGCACTTCGCCAAATATTCCGTGCAACCAACGGTGTTCTAGAAATACGACGGGATTATTGTCTTCAATGGCCGATACTAAGAGTCCTTTTGCATCATAAGGATTAGAGGGCATAACCACTTTTAAANNAAGGGCGTGGAGAGATTGGGAGTGTTGCGGCCCCTGTCCCCACCCTCTTCCCATAATCAAACGGATAACGAGCGGGACCGACATTTGTCCGTTGAACATGTAGTGCCATTTCGCCGCATTATTGATGAGCTGGTCTAGGGCTAAAATAAAAAAATCGACCCGCTGATGGGTCATAATGGGGCGCATACCGGCGATGGCGGTGCCGATGGCGATCCCTGTCATCGCGTTTTCCGAAGTGGGCATGTCCATGATCCGGTCTGGACCATATTTTTTTTCTAAGCCGCTCGTGGTGCCAAATATCCCTTTCGGATCGGGGACGCCAAGACCCATTACATAAATTGAGGTGTCTATTTCCATCAACTGATCTGTAGCTTCTAAAATAGCTTCGTAATAGCGGATTTGTCGGTTCATATTTACAACGCGTAAGGGCTTTCGGTTTCTATGTTAAATTGGGGTAATGGGCTCGATTCGGCAAAAGAAAATGCCTCTTCGATTTCGGTTTGGATAGCGGCTTTCATCTCGGCAAATTCCAGATCATTGATGAGATCGGTCTCTTTTAATTTGGATACATGGAGAGCTACAGGGCACTTTTTTTCCCACTTTTGAAATTCTTCAGGAGTTCTATATCCAATATCGTTATCGAAATTTGGGCCACAGTGTTCTCTGTGGCGATAGGTGTCAAACTCTAGAAAGGCAGGTCCTTTTCCATCGCGGATATGTGCGACGGCTTCTTGCGCTAAGAGGTGGACCTCTTCTACATGATTTCCGAAACCACTTTTGGCCCAGATACCGTGAGCGCGGGCTATGCCTACTCGATCTCTTTGGGAGGGTTGCCTTACGTGCAGAGGTGAATAGACCGAGTAGAGGTTGTTTTCACAGGCGAAGAGGACAGGCAATCCCTTGAGAGCGGCAAAATTGAGACTTTCAGCAAATACCCCCTCTTCGGTCGCCCCTTCACCAAAAAATATAACGGTGATTGAGGTCTCTTTTTTTAGGAGTGTGGCAAAGGCAAGGCCTACGCCCACAGGGATACTCCCCCCGACAATCGGTGTCGATCCTAACATACCTACGGATCGATCGACTAGATGCATTGAGCCGCCGCGGCCTCCGCAACATCCCGTACTTTTGCCGTATATTTCGGCTACCATTTTGGGTAAATTCCCCCCTTTGGCTAAGTAGTGGGCATGAGCGCGGTGGTTGCTGATGAGATAATCGGAATGTAAAAGCGCTTTACATATGCCAACGGCAACCGCTTCTTGTCCGATGCTTAAGTGGACAGGACAGCGCATTTGTTGTTGGGCATAACGGTGGGCAATAGCCTCTTCGATCAGCCGAATTCTCACCATTTCGTGTAACAGAGAAAGGGATAAGGCTATCTCGGACGTTTTGAGTTCAGAAGTCGATTTCATCTTATTGACGGCATGGAAACCCAGTGCTTTAGCTCTGGAAGGAAATGCCGCTCCTGTTTTATAGTTTTTATTTTCTCGGTCACCATTTTCCACGACTGACCGATTGTCGTGACGACATAATCTAAACCCCATCGGGACTTACCGAGTCTGTTGGCATGGTAACAGGCGCTAGGCCGTTGTAGCATTTGCACACGTTGCCGAGGTAAACCGTCTGGATGTTGACCTCTTAGGAGGTACAATAAATTGCTAAGTGATCTCAAAGCCGTGAGGCTTGGCGGTAAAGTCACTGTGGGCATTAAAAAGCTCCTTCCTTTAGGTAGGTAGTTGTTTACTTCATGAGCCGGATAACAAATTTACAAAGGGTATCTTTTTTTATGGATTCTTTATTGCCCACCATTTGGACGCTCATAGCCGCGGCTACTGATCCGATAAAGGTGCTTAACAGAGGGGGATAATCCATCACTGAGCACATCGCGGCTAAAGAGAGATAGCTATCGCCTGCGCCGATCCGATCGATAGTGTTTGTAGCTAAGGCTGGAAGAGAAAAATGGGTGCCGTCTTGAGAATAGCAAGAGACCCCTTTTACGCCCCGCGTAATAGAGATAAAGGGGCAGTTCATGATTTGGCAAATATCGGCGGCGATCCCCTCAATGGGCGATGTTTTATTGTGAGCCGCTAAGCGGAGTTCAGGCTCATTTAACGAGATAAAATCGGCTCTTTTGTAGTTTGTCACCACGTTGAACCCCCGATTGCCGCTATTGGTTTGCGTATTTAAAGCTAGAAAGCTGGGGATATCTGAGATCGCATCGATGATGGGCGGATTGGCAAAACCATTCCCAAAATCGCAGGCTAAAATGAGATCGTATTGGGCGCCATTGTTAGCTAAAAATTGGACAATATTATCTGTTTCTGTGCGGTTTAGCAGTTCTTCTTCGCTCGAATAGGTTTCAAATATTTTCGTTAGATTTTTGCCATCTTTTAAAACGTATCTTTTTTTTAGCAGAGTAATCGTGTCTTCTAGATAGGTGAATTGGGGATCAATTTTAGGGTCTAACTGTTCATGAATAAAGTTGATGTAGGGGCATTTACTCCCAATGGCTGTGACTAGTGTGACTTCGGAAGCGAACTGAGCTACATGATTGGCGATGATGAGAGAGCCTCCGAGGAAAGTCTCTTTGTCTAGAGAGCGGACAACCATATGATGCCCTTTCCCGGACTGCCCTAAGGGTTCTGCATATTGGTATTCGTCGATAATCGCATCCCCAATAACGAGAACTTTAAGTTGCGATAGAGCTTCGATCCGTTGAATTATTTCGGTAGAGGTATAGCTCTCTTTTATTTGGTTTAAGAATTCGGTAACGGCAGGCGGTTGAGAGTCGAAATGTTTATTGAGCAAAGTGGAGGAGCTAAATACCACATCGTTTGTGTAGTGAATTTTTCCGCCTGATGTTTCAACCGCTTTTGTTTCGAGGGAAATTTTTCCGGTGACGTCTTCTTGGTGATTTTTATATTCAATCCCTTTTACATAAATCAGGGGTTTGATCTTTTCGATGGCGGAAATAGCGTCGGGAGAGTCGTTGAGGACCGCATAATCGATATCTTCTAGGGCAGCCAAAGACTCAAGCCGAAGGGCTTCTGTAAAAACGGGACGGCCCGGTCCTTTGTTGACAAATCGATCGGGCGTAATCGTCACAACGAGTTTGTCGCCGAGGTTTTTCGCTTCTCGGAAATGGCGGATATGACCCGGGTGGATTAAATCAAAAACACCATGGCATTGGATAATTTTAAGCCCTTCTTGGCGAAATCCATCAAGAATTTCAGCCATCTCTTCGAAGGTCTTAATTTTAGCGTGAACGGACAGTTTCAAGGATTTGTACATGGGAAACCGGGGCTGTGTGTTTTTTCCATAAATCTATAATTGTATGTAAAAGAAAGAAATGGGCAGTCTCTACTAGGCCGTAATCGGATTCATCGATCCAAAAGTTGAGGTGTCCAAGAGCTCTTAACGGGTTCGTGGACTTGAATCCACTTAAGGTCAGTAAAGAGGCCTTTCTAGATAAGGCGACTTCGGCGGCTTTTACGATATTAGCGGATTGTCCTGAGCTGCTGATGGCGACCAATAGATCGTTGGATTTTAAATACTTATCTAGTGGATAGCTAAAGACGTTTTCATAGCCGATATCATTGGCAAGACAGGTCATTAAATTGGTGTCGTAAAGGGTCTGCGAAGCTATTTTGAGGGCTTTCATGAGATCGTTACTAAAATGGGAAGCGATCCCCGCACTTCCTCCATTGCCTATAACATAGACGACCCCTTGCTTCGTTTGGGTAGAAGAGATCATGTCGTGCGATATTTCAAAGGCTTTTTCCTCAGAAATGGGATCTGTTTGGAGGGTATAAGAGCATTGATGGACGCTGCTGACCAATTCTTGTAAACGCTGGCTAAACATGCTGATCCTGCCTAGTTAAGTAATGAAACCAAGTTTGCGTGGCTTTTTGGATCGAGTCGGGGTCCCAAACGGGGGCATCTGTATAGCCTTCTATTTGTTCTACGATTTTTTTAACCCCCTCTTCGAAGGAGACTTTTGCTCGCCAATTGAGTTTTTTCTCGATCTTAGAAATGTCGGCGAAGGTGCAATCGGGCTCACCGGGACGTTTTGGGATGTGGGTCACAGGACCGCCAAGCAGCTCAACTAAGCGATTAACGCTGTAGTGGCTTCCACTGCCCACATTCAGGTACTCATTTGTAAGCGAGGATTCGGCGGCGGCGTAAAGGGCCTCTACTACATCGCTCACGTAAGTGAAATCTCGCGTTTGTTTCCCATCACCGACGACCGTATAGGGCTTGCCATGCAATTTTTGGGCTAAAAAAACGCCAAAAACGGCTCCGTAAACCCCTGTGGTCCGAGATCGAGGGCCAAATACATTAAATAACCGAAGCGCTACGGCGGGTAATTTGTAAATGTGAGCCCAATGCATCACAAGCTGTTCGCCCAGATATTTAGTGAGTGCATAAGGGTACTGAGGTGAAGCTGAGGTTGTTTCGGGTGTGGGGTATTGGGGCGGTAAGCCGTAGCACGATGAAGAGGCTGCATAGAGAAACCGTTTTACCTCAGCCTCTTTCGCCTCTTCTAACACATGAAAAGTTCCGTCGACATTTGTCTCAAAATAGTCTCTGGGTTTTTCAATGGAAGGGACAATATCGGCTAACGCAGCTAAATGAAATACCCAATCTACGCCTCTAAAGAGCCCTTTTAGATTGTTTCTATCTCTAATATCGGCATGGACAAAATGGAAGCGGGGATTTTTTTGCGCTTCGGACAAATTTTTCATGTGTCCGCCGCACAGATTATCGATAACTGTTACTTCAAAGCCTTTAGCTAGGAGAAAATCGGTTAAATGGCTCCCGATAAATCCAGCGCCACCCGTAACAAGAGCCTTCATACTAAATTGACCGCTTTCATGGTTTTAATATTAAAATATTTATCATCACTCATGGAGTTGGGTAATTTTCCCTTTTCAAAAGCCTCTACTAAATCTTCGATGGCATTCTCTATCGAAAATTGGGGCTTGAATCCCAGTTTTTTATCTATTTTTTCTGACGAAACTCGATAGGAGCGGGGGTCATTCGTGGGTTCAATCACTAAATCGACGGGCCGTTTTTTATTGACGATCCGTTGAGCCATTTGCCCGAGCTCGAGGACAGAATGGTTGTCGGCTCCCACATTGAAGATCTCTCCCTGAATTTTCTCAGCAGGCATGTCTAAGACATGGAGATAGNNCTCTGCGCTCCGCCCGTCACTTTTACTTTGCCTGTATGGTAGGCGCAGTTAGTTAATATATTGACGATGACATCGAGCCGTTGGCGAGGTGCATAGCCGCAGACGGTCGCGGGTCTTAAAATAGAGCAGATGAAATCGGGAGCCATATGTTTTAGCAGAATTTGTTCACACTCTGCCTTGAAACGGGAATAGTCGGTCAACGGTTCGAGGCTCATCTCTTCGACGACATTCGGTTCTGATTTAACCCCATATACGGAAGAAGAAGAGGCGAAAATAAACCGTTTGACTTTGGCTTGTTTAGCTAAAAGGACAAAAGGCTCAAAGGCGNNGTTGATCGATTTTCCTAAATCGGGATTTAGCTCAAAACTGGGATCGTTAGAGATGCAAGCGAGGTGGATAACGGCGTCGCACCCTTGGAGCGATTTTTCTACGGAGGCTAAATCACGGATATCGGCCTTAATGAGGGTTAGGTGGGGATTTGTTTTGATCGAATCGAATATGTCCTCTCCGTATAGGAAAAGATCGTAAACAACCACGTCATGTCCTTTTTCTAACAGAGCGGGGACCAAACGGGAACCTACGTAACCAGCCCCTCCTGCAACAACAACACGCATACCTTTCTCCCTCTATTTCAAGGTTCGAAAGTTACAAGAGGAAACCCTTTCTTATCAAGGAAAGATATCAGTTACATTGATTCTTCAGAGGGAAGAGCTAAATTTTATTTTTGAGTTTATTCCCTTTTGTGGGATTCTCCTGACCAGATTTATTTGCATCGGGGTGAGTGGAATGGATCGATCCGATTTTTCTTTTTCTCGAGATGGTTTTGAGATTTTTCCTCTATTGTCCGTTGCCGATTTTATGGTTGTTAAGGGATTTGCATTAGAGATGCTAGGCAACCTATTTAGAGAATATGCGGGTAAAGAACTCAGTGAAGAAGCTCTATTGACCTACCATTTATGGGGCGCCGAAGCTCTAGTTCCTCATAGAGAGATGTTACGGGCAAAAAATCGGCACACGCAGGCAAATCAGGCGATTCGGTCTCTTTTGGTGAATCAGATTTTGGAGCAGCGGCTGCGTACAATCGGAATTTCTAATTTTAGGCTGTGGGATGAGGGGCTTGGATGGTTAGCATTTCGGCTAGTTCGGCCCGGCCCTGGAGATGGATATCCCTTTAGCTGTAAAAATTGGGGGCCTGCTAAAGAGGTGCTTTCCATTTGGATTCCGATCTTAGGTTTTGAACAAAATGTGATGATCCATCTAGTCCCCGGATCTCATTTGAATGAATACCCGAAATATTTGCCTACAGATACCCACTTTACAAAAGATGAGTACCGCTTAACGTATGAACCTACCGAACAAGAAAGTCTGCGCCCTATTATGCAACCGGGACAAGCTCTGATATTTCACCCCAAGACGCTCCATGCGGAAGAGGTGAAAAGGGGAAGCTGTACAAGATTGAATCTCGAATTTCGTCTTGAGCCTCTATGATTTTGGGCAGTCAAATAGGGATGGGGACTCTCCACATGGGATCTTTGCTGGATAGAGCCGCTTCTAAAGAGGTTGTGGCGGAGGCGATCGATCAAGGGGTCCGATTTTTTGATACGGCGCCTCTTTATGGGAATCAGCTAGCGGAGGAATTTTTAGGCGAGGCGTTACTGGGACAGACAGCCGATGTGGTCGTCTGTACAAAAGTGGGACTTCGCGTTTTTGAAAGAAAGGATAAGCGGTTTGGTGTAGAGGTTGCCAAGTTAAATGAGGCCACTCTCCGGCAGAGCGTTGAGGCCAGCCTTAAGAGGTTAAGGCGCGATTCGATTGATGTGCTCTTGTTGCATGCGTTTGACCCCCATACACCTTTAGTCGAGACGTTAGAAGGGCTAGAAAAATTATATCAGGAGGGAAAAATTAAGAGTTTCGGCTGCTCTAATTATAACCCTCAGCAGTTAAAACTTTTATTGAAATGTAAGCGCCCCTTTCCCCCTTTTAGGGCTGCGCAATGCCATTACAATATGATCGAAAGGAGAGCTTCCCGGTTCTTTATTCCGGCTTGCTCCGAGAAGGGAGTGGCGGTTGTGGTCAATAGAGCTCTAGCTCGCGGCACTTTGTCGGGTCAATATGTTTTAGGACAGCCTTTTGCCCCCTCGAGCCGAGTGGCGATGAGTCCTCGCATTCAAAAGTGGCTCACGCCAGAAAAATTCAAGCTTATCGACGAGCTCTCTTCTATAGCAAAGGAAAATAAAGCCTCTCTATTACAAATTTCTTTGCAATGGCTTTTGAAAAATCATCAGCAAATGGTAGTTTTGCTCGGAGTTAGAGGAAAAGAGCAATTGAGGGCCTGTTTAGCGGCTTCTCGCCGGGAAATAGACGATTCGATTTTTGAACAAATAGAAAAAACCATCACAGCAGAGCACCATGTTTATGAAAATCCCCCCCGATATTTTGAAAAGTAGAGTGGCCGTTATCACGGGCGCCGGTCAAGGAATTGGCGCTGAAATAGTGCGCGGTTTTGTTGAGAAGGGCTATCGGATAGCGTTGGTCGATTACAACCGCGATGCGGGGCTGGAACAAGAGAGGCGATGGGAAGGCAAGGGTAAATTTTATCCGTGCGATTTGTCTAATCAACAGGAAGTGGAAGCTCTCTGTAGATCTTTAAGGGACGATTTTGAAGCGATCGATGTCATTATTCATAATGCAAGGAGCCCAGCTAAAGAGCGGGATCTATTGCAAAACTTAGAAAATGAGTGGGATAGGGCTATTCAGGTGATGCTTAAACACCCGATTATGATCAATCACCTTCTTCTTGAGTCCCTTAAAAAAAGCAGCAACCCATCGATTCTCTATATAGGATCGACAAACGCCCACTTCATCTCGCAGCAACCCCTCTCCTACCATGTGATTAAAGGGGCTTTGTCGCAGACAGTTCGGTATTTAGCCTGTGAATATGGCGCTCATAAAATTCGGGTGAATCTCCTCAATCCGGGAATTGTAGATATTCCGGGAAGGCCCAAAAGAAATCCCCAATTTTTTCAGGAAGTTGTTGAAGCGGTCATTCCTTTAAAGCGGACTGTTCTTGCTAGTGAAATCGCCGATTTTTGTCTGTTTTTCTCTTCAGAGCAAGCCACCTATTTAACAGGGTCATCCTTAGATCTAGATGGCGGTGAACATTTACAAGATCACTTCAATTTAATGATGAATCAGATGCGCAATACAACGTGTGAGATGGCAAAAATATGATTCCTTGGTGGTACACAGAGTTAGGCGAGGCGGAAAAAAATAAGTTGTTAGAGGCCTTTGGAGAAAAAAGGCTGACACTTTCCCGCTCCGTGCAGCAAGTGGAGGAGCTATTTGCCTCTTTGCTGCAGGTCCCTTATGCGGTTTTAGTCAACAGCGGCAGCTCGGCCCTTCTGATGGCGCTCTTAGCCCTTGACATACAGCCAGAAGATGAGGTAATTGTTCCCGCTTTAACCTGGATTGCGACAGCCCAGGCGCCAGGCCTTCTCCATGCGAAAGTCAAACTCTGCGATTGTACAAGCGATGCGCCCATTATGGATCCGGCCCATTTGGATAGTTTAGTTACCTCTAGAACTAAAGCTATCATTCCCGTTCATCTGAATGGAAGAGAATGTGATATGCAGGCTATTCGAAAAATCGCCGACCGGGTGGGCGCTTTTATCGTGGAAGATGCTTGTAAAGCGATGTTTTCCCGAGGAAAAGGGGGGTTTTTAGGGACATTAGGCGATCTAGGTTGTTTCTCGCTCGGGATGATTTCTCTTGTATCGGTAGGTTATGGCGGCCTTGTAGTTACGCGAAAAAAAGAGCTTTATGAAAAACTGAAGAAGATTCGGGATCATGGAGTGGAAAGGGATCCGGAAAGTTATGCGTATTTAGGTTTTAATTTTAAAATTTCCGATCTATTAGCCTCTTTGGCCATCCCCCAATTGGAAAACATTCAACAAAAAATTCAGCGCGCCGTTACTTTACATAATTTATATACAAGTTCGGTTAAACACCCCGACATGTCCATTTTACCTATCGATACGTTAGAGGGACAAGTTCCTGTCTATGCGGAGGGGTATTCAGAAAAGCGCGAGGAGATGATTGCCTATTTGCTGGAAAATGGCATTCAGACCTCCCGTTACCATCTACCTATCCATCGTGCAGCCTATTTAAACCCTGAAGGCACTTTCCCGAATGCAGAAAAATTTACTCGCAATTCGTTTATTTTGCCTTCGGGTCCTTCTCAAAAAATAGAAAACATTTCACAGGTTATCGAGACAGTAAACCATTTTAACAGCCATTGTGGAGCCTACTCATGAAGGGAATTATCATTTCAGCAACCTCCGATATCGCAACCGAAATGTGCCTGCAGTGGAAAAAGAAGGGATGGGATCTACAAGGGACTTTTTATTCCGAAGGGGAAACCTACCAGACTCTCAAACGGGAAGGGATACCGTTGATCCGTTGCGATCTTTCCAATCCGGTTTCGGTCGATGCTGCGGCCGAAGAACTTAAGCAAAAAGGGGCGAACTGGGATTTCCTTCTCTTTGCTACGGGATCGCAGGTTCCAGTTGGCCCTTTTGAACGGGTCGATATCGATTCTTGGGTTTCTTCTATCCAATTGAATTTTCTCAACCAAATGCGCCTTCTTCACCGTCTTTTGCCTTGCAGAAATCCCCTTTTGGCCGAGAAATCGGTTCTGTTTTTTGCGGGAGGCGGAACAAATAATGCGGTGAATAGCTACTCGGCTTATACCCTTTCGAAAATCGCCCTCATTAAAGGCTGCGAACTGCTCGATTCAGAAATTGAGGATGTGAAATTTTCCATTGTCGGCCCCGGTTGGGTTAAAACCAAAATCCATAACGCCACTTTAGATTCAGGCGAGGCTTGGGCGGGTAAAAACTATGAAAAGACAAAGCAGAAAATCAATTCTGATGAGTGTGTGCCCATTCAACAGGTGATCCACTCTTTCGAGTGGATCTTATCGCAGCCGAAAAAAATTGTCGGCGGCAGAAATTTCAGTACCGTATTCGATTGTTGGGGAACGGAGGAGCTTTCCAAGCTTTTAGCCCAAGATGAACATATGTATAAGCTTAGAAGATGCAAAAATGATGTTTTAGTGAAATAAATTGGAAGGAGTCTATGAATACATTAGGTGAAATTATCTCTTCGCTCCCCTTGGTAAACAGGTATCATAACCACACTACAAGCCTTTATCGAGTTTTGGAGAAACTAGCCCGGCAAGAGTCGGAAAAAATGTTCGATCCCTCTGTTCAAGAGGAAAAATCGTTGGGTCCTGTAGGTCAGTTTTATTTTCCCTATTTCAAAATGGGGGCTATCGATTCGGTTGATCTATTTGGATTAGATGAACTTATCCTTTTCTCTTTTTACTGGACGAATCGGCATAGATACAAAAAAGCGCTCGATATCGGAGCGAACATCGGTTTACACACGACCGTTTTGGCCAAATGTGGCTATCAGGTCAAACTCTTTGAGCCAGATCCCACCCATTTTGCCAAATTGCAAGAAATTTTAGCGGCCAATCAGATTCAAGGGGTCGACGCGAACCAGGGAGCGGTGTCTGACCATTCAGGACAGGTAGAATTTGTACGTGTATTAGGAAACACGACGTCGAGCCATATTGCGGGATGTAAACAGCCCTATGGGGAGTTAGAACGGTTTCAGGTCCCTGTTTTCAATATACGCGAGCTAATTCGTCAGGCAGATTTGATTAAAATGGATGTAGAAGGGCATGAAGCGGTCATTATTCAGGCTACAACATCTGAAGATTGGGACCGGACCGATGCGGTTATCGAGGTGGGCTCTGCCGATCAGGCACAACCTATTTTCGATCATCTGCAGAAAATTGGCGTGAATGCCTTCTCCCAAAAAATTGGCTGGGGATGTGTTAAAACCTTAGAAGATATGCCTTTTAGCTATAAAGATGGCTCTTTGTTTATCTCCAAAAAAGGGGCTATGCCCTGGAGTGAGTAGCGGTATAAATCGCTCGTGATTTATAGCTCTCGTGACTCAATAATTGGCTGTTGAGGCGCGAGAGGTATAGCATCACGAGCGATCCGTTTAAAATCGATCGGCTACTTTGAGTGGGATTCCGTGTCTACGCAATTTCAATTTGCAAAACGCCCAGAGGGGATATACGGGACTTCTTTTAAATAATTGCTTCCATTTTCGCAAAGTGGGCGGTTTGAAAAACCTTTCTAAAAGCCCTTTTTTCGCAGCGACTTTCGATTCATCCCAGAGTGCACCAGAATAGATACTTTGATTGGGAACCACTGAGCTTGTGGATTCAGCCGTTTTAGTCGCCACAGTATGAACGAGGTACATCCCTTTGTCTAGCCTCCCCATCCCCACATCAGTGTGAGATAGGCAGAGAGTATCGTAATCGTAGGTGACCCATTCGTAATCGAAACAGGAGGTACAGCGGACGATCTGGACCGAGTTAACATCAAAATGGTTGGCTTTATAATAATCGCAGAAAAAGGTGGGTGAAAACATATAGAAGCTATGTTCTAGATGGTTCGACGCGGGAGAAAGATGGATGATTCTTCCACCCGGTTTTAACATCCAAATAACACTTTTTAAAGCGTTGGGTAGATGAAAAATGTGTTCGATCGTCCCTCCATCGTAAATTACGTCAAAGGCTTCCCGATAAGCCTCTGGGGTCTCTCCGCTGTTGAGATCGAATTGCAGAGTAGCGCCTTCAAAGTCAGAATAATCGAGAGAATGCACCTCTGAAAAGCCCAAGAGTCGAAAAAAATCTGTATCGACCATGGGGGCGTAAGGGTCGGGGTATGAAGGAATATCGAGAGATACTCCGGCTTTTTTTGCGTAGTGTTTTAACTGGTAGGGGGACATGAGAAGTTCTTGTTTCCCCAGAGTAAGGATAGATCCCTTGAACGGATTTCTTAGAGATTCCTTCATAAGAAGGATGGCAGGGCCTTTTGCGATTCCCATAATGTAAAGCTCCTTTACAGATGACCTGGATCATCCTAACGACATGACAAACCTAATGCAATAATTTTTATTGCTAACCACTCTTTGCCTATGAGATAAGGGAGCCTATCTAAACAAAAGTGGCTGATGAAAAAGTTTTTTAGGTTTGAACTCAACCCTATTTGGAAGATCTTCCTAGGGCCCCATTTTTCCCATTGTCGCTATTTGGTATTAATTTTTATCCCTCACTTACTTGCCGCGATTCTTGAGGGGGGATCTTTTGCCTTTATTTTTCTGGGTTTTTCTGCGTTAGAAGGAAAACCAAGCCAAGATCTGGGGTTTCTTTCCTTTTTTGATACGGCCCGTTGGGGCCTTGACTGGAAGCCCATGGAGCTTTTTTATTTTTATATTTTCGCGGCGATCTTATCTCAGGCTTTTCGGGGCGTTGTGAGTTTTCTAGGTCTCTATGGAACCTCTCTATTTTCTCTAAAAGTGCAGACGCTCACACAAAAACAGATCTACAAACAGATTTTCAGATTTAGCTTCCCGTTTGTTTCTCAATATAAAATGGGCGATTTAAGTGAATGCGCAAAGGCCCCTTCTTCTTTTATCACTATCCTTTTTGAAGCCATCAATCGGTTTTCTGTTTCGATTTTTATGTGTTTGGGCCTTTTGGTGGTCCTGTATTGTATCTCTCCCCCTCTAACGATGTTAACTTTAGCCCTTTTCCTCCTTTTCGCGATTTGCCAAAAAACCCTAATCAATAAAGTGCTCAAACATTCAGAACTACTCACAACCCACCTTTTTGCCTTTAGCCATGAAACGGTTCAATCTCTTCAGGGGATTCGGCCTATCCACATCTTCCAGAGACAAAACTACATTCTTCATAAAATAGATCGGGTATTAATGGAGGTTGTGAAGAGCAGTAAGAAGGTCCATTTTTGGAATAACATTATCCCCACGATTAACGAGACGGTAAACGTTCTCCTTGTAGGGGCGATTTTAATTTTAGGATCGATCCTTTTGTCTAAACCAGGTGAGACGGCTTTACCTAATCTCCTTACCTATATTGCTTTGACCTATCGCCTGGCCACCCGATTGCAAATTGCTATGAGCGCAATTGGATCTACCGGCATCCACTACGGCTCAATTTTAAGACTAAATGAGATACTAGACGATAAGGGTAAAGAATACGATCCTGTAGGTGGTTTGGAGCTGCAGCATTGGGAGAAAGAGATCGAATTCCAGGGAGTCTCCTTGCGCTATCCATCGACCAATAAACCTGCCATCCGCAGCGTCTCTTTAACCATCGCTAAGGGGAGTACCGCCGCCTTTGTTGGCTTATCAGGCGCAGGCAAGTCGTCTATATTGGACTTACTTCTAGCTCTACAAAAACCCACTGATGGGGGAATTATCGTAGATTCGATACCGTTAGGGTCGATTTCTCACGAGAGCTGGAGAAAAAAAATTGGTGTGGTGAGCCAAGATACTTTCGTTTTTAACGGGACGATTGAAGAGAACATCCGTTTTGGAGATCTAGAGGCTTGTGAGCAAAGCGTCAGAAATGCTTCGGCTTTAGCGGGAGTCTCCAATTTCATTGAGCACCTGCCAGCTGGATACGCCACTATTGTCGGGGAACGAGGACACAAATTATCGGGAGGCGAAAGGCAACGGATTGCTTTGGCTCGCGCCTTGTTGAGGAATCCCGAAATTTTGATTCTCGATGAAGCTACGAGCAATCTGGATAGCTATTCGGAGCGGCTGATTCAGAATTCCTTAGATAGCCTGGAGAAAACTAAGACGTTGATCATTGTGGCCCACCGGTTGTCTACAATCATTCAAGCCGACCAAATTTTTGTCATGGAGCAAGGACAAATCATAGAGAGAGGGCGGCATGCCGAGCTCTTAGCCTTAAAAGGTCGTTATGCAAAGCTATGGCATCTTCAATCTGACACCCAGACAAAAGAGTTAATGGATGAGCTTTCCCTCGTTTAAAAAGATAATAAAAGCCCTTTTTCTCCCCTGTTATTTAGTATTCAACATTTTTTACTCCCCCTTTTTGCGGAATTATTTTTTTTCGCGGATTGAGAAAATCCCCCGCTCAAAGCAACTTTTTTTTATGACCCGCTTTGATTATGGGACGTGGCTTCTCCTGATGCATTATGTGCAATGTTGGTGTTCAGAGCGGGGCCCCGCTGCTTTGGTGGTCTTTATCCCCAATTCGCAAAGGATTGTCCATTTGGCTAAATGG
>PLXF01000164.1 GCA_003151315.1 Parachlamydiales bacterium | reverse complement strand
AAAATCTGAGCCGCCTCTTGGGCGAAAAGCGCAGAGTTCAGCCGCACATCGAAGCCGATAAAGACGGACAATTTTTTTTCTTCGGAGAATTGTTGTTTCAGGTAATTAGCGAGCCCTAAAGATGCGGCTCTAATTGTGTAGACATTGATGCGGGACGTTCCGACCCCCAAGCGCGCGCGAAGGCCTCCCGTGCCAAAAGAGAGCTCTTTAATAAACGCTTCTCGAAGAGCCTCGGGACTCTGCTGCGTTTGGCGAAGGATTTCCTGTTTCGTTGCATCATCACAGGGGCCATTGAGCCAAGAAAGGATCCGTTTTTCTATCGATTCTTCGAATGCGTATGTCACGAGAGATAAGCTTTAAGTAAAATTCAAATAGATTCTAACTGTAGGGGCTACAGTCTGTCGACAAAAAATACGTTTACGTTCCATAAAATATCGGAGTTCTAGCACCGCATTATTCTGTACAGGACCATGTTTGTGCGCGCTAGAGAGCTTAAGAGAGAGAGAGAAATTCTTCTTGATAGGCGTCTAACGCTACAATCGCTTCATAAAAGACATGTTCTTTCTTAAAAAACATTTGCACGCTAAGATGTCATTTCTTTTATTACATATAGGTGAATTTCATGGCGCTTCCTCTCGAACTTTGGTCCCATATCTATTCCTTTGCAGAAAAGCCAGCAAATACAGCTCCGGTTTCTCGGGAACATAGAGTAGCAACTTACAAAGCGCTCTACAACCGATTCTTTGAACTATCCCTCGGTTCTGTCTTATGCAAAATAGGTGAAGATCTGGGGAAATGGCGGTCTCATGATTCTGAAGGGTCGATTCAAAGATGGCTCGCGGCGCAAGAAAAGATCATTACTTACATCCAAATTCGGCAGCCTCGTCTTGCAGATGAGGCGTGGAAAGAAATTGCACTGGATCCATTTAATCCGGTTCATTGGCAATTACAAGATATAAAACGGGCAATCGATGCTATTCATAAGGATAGAGAGGATCGATTCGTCACCTTTTTTGAAGGCGAAATACAAGCTGAACTCTTTCGGCCTCCATTAAATCTGCCAGCATACATGTCGACCCAAGAAAAAATCGAAATGATCAATAATTGGCTTGAAACTAAGGGGGCCCATATCGCGTTCGGTCGTTTGGACATTTCTGATTTTGAATTCCCTCCCAGTAAGTTCGCTTCTTTGGTAGACCTAAATCTTCTTATCGAGTTCTTTAGTGATGCTTGTTATCAGGGGGACTACGAATTCCTTCAAGCAATTCTAACGAATCCCACACACCTTGAGGCTATTACTAGCACGGGTCGGCTAGTACGTCTATTTTCAGATCTTTGTGAGAAATATCCACTTATCGGAAAAGAAATATTAGATCATAATCCGCACCTCCAAGCTCACTTGGCGCCCGCTCTCTCAGTGATCATAGACATCGCAGCTAGCGAAGGTCATCTTTCAACACTCAACGCGTTTAACAGTCCAGAACTTAATAAGGGTGCCATACTGGAAAAGGCGTGCTACGCAGGACAATCACAATTGGTGAAAGAGCTGCTTAAAAACCACCACTTTTCCAGGAATCAGTTGGGCTGGAGTCTATTTGTCTCAGTTGAAGGGCCGGCTATTGTTACCGGCCTGTTACCAATTCCTTTTATCTACTCGTTATTTAACCGTCCTGTCTCCTATATGATCGCATATGTTGCATCCATCGGGGGTCCTCTAATTATTTATCGTCAATTTTTTCCATCAGAACTCAGGCTGGCCGCTCCGAATAGAGAAACGATTCTTTCTCCCACAGAAAAAAGTTTGCTTCTCCCGGCAAAAGCTTGCCTTTTTTTATGTATAGCAAGCATGGCGTTTGGACCAGGAATCGCACTAATAATGTCCGCTTTTGAAGACGATCAAATTTCGGTGAGGTTCCAACCATTTCGAATCGTAGGAGGTCTTACTCTTTTGTCTGTTTTTCCCACTGTGATGGCAATCCCCGTAGTTAATCTGCTCCGATTTGAGAGCCCAAAAAGGTCTTTCTCTTTTTTAAGTGGGTGTTATTCCTCAATGCGAGACACTGCCGTTGGTAGGTTAAAAGTAATTAAGCAATTAGGTAGCGCAATATTAAAAAGGATTCCTTGTATCCAAGCGCGGAGAAAAAGAAATGAAGATCTTGAGTTTAAAGAAGTTTAATTTATACACGTTCGTGATTCAAGAATCGGTTTTGGGAGCCATACGACTCCCAAAACCGATTCTTGAATCACGAACACTATAGGGAGAAATTCATCTCGAGTAAGTTGTCCAGATAGGTGAGGCACTGCTCTTGGATGACGAGAGAGGGGACGATGGGGGCGTCGGGGTGGTTGATCCCTTCACAGCGAGTCGCAGCACTTTCCCACCCTTCGGGATCTTCAATGTTGTGGATCCACCAAGGAAACGTGCGGCATTGAGTGGGGCGAGCTTCGTAGACGGTGCACTGCTTGTTTTTGAGAAATAGGCAATCTTCTGATCCGGGTCGATCTAGGAGGGCGCTTTTTCCATCGACAAGACGGGTGTATTGGCGGCAAAAATCTTCTACGCTGAGATTGAAGTGGGTGGAGAGCTTCTTGATGTCGGGCTCGGAGAGAAAAACGTAACCGGGAGCTCCCGTACAACATTTTCCACATCCGGTACATTTAAAGCGGAGCCCCTCATCAAACCAGGGGACGTTTATCTCTTCCATGTGAACTCCTGCTCTTCTATGCAATTCCATTTGTCCAGCCATCGATAGACATCGACTTTACAACCGGAGCTGTTTATATCGATCAGATTCCAGCTCGCTCTGCCTAGTTGTGCGCAACTGCCCGAATCGAGGACGATCGGTAGGCCGCTTGGCTGTAGATCGGCCATGGTCCGGCGATGGGTATGCCCGTGCAGAAAGAGGCGGATGCGCGGTTCGTTTTCTAGGAGAGCTTGTAGGGCGTCGCCCCTTTCTAAATTGCGCCGCCACCGATCGTTTTGGAAAAAAGGGTAATGGCAAAGGAGGAGAATGGAGTCTGTGGCGGGGATGAGGGAAAGGATCTCTATAAGCCTTTCTTCCTGTTTTTCTGAGAATAGCCCCCGAGAAGAGTAGAGGTTGGTCGCCCGGGACACGTCTAAAGCGACGAGCCAAGTGCCATCAAAGAGGCGGTAGGCTTCGATTTGGTGGTCTTTTAGGGTGAAAAAATCGACGGGGTGGCTAATCGAGGGGCGCTTGTTCGTGAAATAGCGGTAGAAATGACGGTTGCGGTGGCTGTTGTAGGTATAGGTGTCGTGATTGCCCGGAATCGCAATCCAGGGGGTTTTGAGCTTTTTTACAAATCGGTTGGCTACCTCAAATTCCTCGAGGAGGGCTGTCGTTGTTAGGTCTCCCCCCAAAAGGACAAGATCTACCCCCAGTTCCTGAAAAAGGGTGGGGAGGGGCTCGAGAATCTCTTCCGAAAAGTTGTGTTTTCTAGCGAATAGCCAGTTGACGTGCCCCATAAGCCGTTTAGAAAAAAGGCGCAAAGGGTTCGCTGTCAATCGGGTATAATGAAAATCGGAGATGTGGGCTATACGCATGGTAGCAAGATTATAGCCCATTACCCCCTTAGATTCTAGGGGCTTTTTTGTGACTTACATTCCGTTTGGGACGGGGATGGGATGTCCGATCAAAAATAGGGACCCGGTGTTTCATTTCCCTATTTCTCTCTTCGATGGTGGGTTTTTCGGGAATTCGGGCATCCCGTGCGATCCGAATCGTCGCTTTTGCCTGTTTTTTCACCTGACGGCTCGTCTGCTTTCTATTGGGTATAGGAGGCAATGTTTGGTCAAAGCCCTCCTCTTCAGCCCTTTCCCGGGCAACGGAGCGGATAACCCTGCGATTGAGCTTGTTTATATGGTGGGGTAGGTCTTTCATGTGTCACCTCTCTTTCATCATATTATTACATATTTTTATTAATTAAATATTAATTACATAACAGTCTATTTTTTAACAATTTAATTACCCTGTTTTTTGTAATAAAATATTTCCACTTTTCTTCGCGCAGTCGGAGCCCTTTGATGTTGGGGAGCCAAGAGGGGGGCGTTCCCACCTCGCCGCTGTGTCAGCCCGGTTTCCAGAGGCGCATTTGCCGCTCTTGCCGCCCAATAATAAGGTAGGGGATGCCCAGGTAGGAGGCCAGGTGGCCCGGACCTGAGTCATTGCCAACAAAAGCTCCCGATTCATAGAGAAACGAGGCGAATTCTTCTAACCTAGGCCAAGGAGGGGGGCCCCACCCCTGACGTAAGGGGGATGCGGCAAAAACAGGTTCAAATCCTTGCCGTTCTAGCCAGCGCCCCACCCCTAAAAACTTACGCTTAGGCCAATTTTTGTCTGTAGAAGCGCTGGTGGGGTGAATAACCACCCTTTTCGGGTACTTCCGGAATTCCAGGCCAGGTATTGGGGTAAGGCCATTGTCATTGCTTCCTGTGTCGATAGAAAAGAGGGTTTGCATGGCTTTTTGAAGGTTCGCCACCATCGTTTGGTTTTCATCGAAGGGAAAGTCATAACCGTCATAGAGGGGCCCATGTTTAGAAGAGCGGTAATTGGTGTACAACCCATAGACCGCAAGCTGAGGTCTAAGAGCTACGATGGCTCGCGATTTGGGGGTATTGTCGTGCTGCACAACGACCCCATCGAACCCTTGAAGGACCTCTCGAGCCCTGTCGGCAGAAAATTGGGGTTGGAAAGGGGATCCGGGAAGCCAAGAGCCAAACGAATCGAGGTGATTGGTAAAGGTCGTGACTTCGTGGCCGGCCCCCCTCAAGTGGTGGGAGGCGATGTGTAGGATAAGCGCGTCGCCGATCCCAGCCGCGCAAATAATAGCCAAACGGGACATATCTTATAGCTCCTAATATGCGACAAAAATACCTGATTTAGAGCAACAAAAGAAGAAATTTTGAACGAAGTCTGACGATTTATGAGAAATGTTTAAATTTACTTGTTTTCTGTCATTATTTTAATAAAAAATATTTTAGTTGGATTGTTTTATTTGGCATTATATAATACTACTCGTAAAACAAGGGATTTATATGAATAATAGCTATTTTAATCCAACTGATCCGTTAAGTGTTCATTCTTTTCTAAGAGCTCAAGGTAACGAAAATGCTCGTCTCCGAGCTGACCTGGAGTTGGCGAGAGAGACGATTCGACATATTATTCCTATAATAGGCCAGCAACAAACTAGTGAAGATCTTAAAGATAGACAAATTGCCGTATTGCAAGAAAAATTAGATACAAAAACGACAGAATTAAATAAAGCGGCTAGAGAAATAGAAAAGCTAAGATGGATGATTGGGCAATTAAGTATCACAGAGGTAGAAAACATAACTTTAAAAGAAGGGTTAGCTGCGGAACGTCTAAAGTCCTCTCAATTGGCTTTTAATGCTGCAAGTTCTAGCTCAAGCGGGGCTTTGTTCACAACCCCCCAAACCGTTTCCCATTCCGGTATGGCTCTGTCTTCGCAAGTACGAGATTCATTACCTACAGTACCTTTTGATTTCTCTGAGCTGGCTATTCCAGCGTCCCATTCGGGTATGGAATTGTCTTCGGAAGTGCCTAATTTATCATTGCTTTCACCCTCTTTTGCCGCCGTTATAAACGCACCTATCCCCGTTCTGGATCTCTCTGGTGTTGCTGACATTTTTCCTGAGCAAAGAAAATCCTTTTCTGATTTGTCAACCGCGAACGGATCTCTTTCTAATTTTAAAAACTACATTGTCAGTTATTTGGACAAGAATTTTGTATCTCGAGAAATAAGAGATAGATTAAGAAATCTGATGAAGGAAGTTCTGTTGGTCAGAAACGACAAGAGTCTTACTCTTCAGCAAAAGAATGATGGATACCATGATGTTCGTAAGCAATTCCAAGCTATTTCCGGTACGAAGCTGAGGAAGTTGCATTAAGAATCCATCCGCAAAAACCGCCGCCTTATTAAAAATAGGGGCTATTTTTGCGGATGGAAATTATGGGGTGCAGATGGCTCTCAAAAACCGATTCTTGAATTACGAGCGGTATAGTTTTTGTTCCTCCTGTTATGGGTCCCCCTGTTGCGCCGCCCTATTTTCAAAACTCCAGTAATAATCTCCCATCGGTTTCTGTTCAACAGGGTGCTAATAGCCCTATTGCAAGAGAAACGGCGGTTCAAGAAATGAAGAGGCGACATCGCGAGCTTTCTGCTGAAATAGATATCTTTTTAAGGACAGCCGAATTAACAGAAAGTCAGAAAAATAGTTTAAAAAGTTTGCAGAGCGCGATTCCCACAGGGAAGATAACAGAGATAAGTCTGCTTTCGCAAAGATACGATTTATTGTCTAACCGATTTGATGTGCTCCGTAGGAGCTTTTTAGGCGAATAGGGAAATCGATCGATACGTTGTCTGTCTAGATTTCGGGTTTCTTCTCAGGGGAGAATGTAAATTTTTCTTGATTTTTTTGTGTAGTTTTTTAAAATTAAATATAAAATTAAGATTTACATGAATATTACTATACTATCATTTGATTTAATTCGCAGTTCTATTTTAGGTGAAAATGGATGATTTTTCCCGACCAGCTATTGAGTGTTAAAGCAAAGCGCGAGGAGTCAGCCTCTTTCATTTCCTGCTGTTTCGTCTGAAGATTAATGGCCGTTGTGTCGCTCCATTCTTCTCTTTCTATGAGTTGCTCCAGTGGTTCGGAGCCGAAGTTAAGGGCTAATAGATAAGTAGCGAAACTTTTTGGCTTCTTAAAGAGTAAAAGGAAAGCGCCTTTGTGTGGGCTAGGCAATACAGAGACCAGTTCCCCCTTCTCCAAAGAATATTCCCGTCTTATCTCTAATAGAGAGCGAAGCTCATTGGCAAACGATTGAGAAGTTCTCAACTGATGGGGGAGTCTTCCGTATACCGCCTCTTCTCCTTTTAATAAATCGGGGCTGCCACCCGTGAGCTCTATAGTATCGATTGAAAATACGCCTGGCTGCATGCATAAAGCAAAAGCGACTAAGAGATGTTTTTTTTGTCTTACAGAGTGATCTTTTGATAGGCATAGCCCAGTCCAACTAGTACAAGGCACTGTTTCTTCTGTTGAGCCTAATGTATCCAGATCCCTTTTTAAGAGTTTTTGGCGTAAGAGCTCTCCTGTGATGGACTCTTCGTTCCACTGGTATTTGTTTCTGGGATGGGCTAGCAGGGGGGCCCAGTCGTTGTTAGTTTTATCAAAGGGCTTTAAAACATGGACGAGGCGACGCAGGTCGATGCCCTTTTCCCCCATCTGCNNAGATCATTTTCAACATTCCGGCCTCTTCAGCAAGAAGAGCATGGATCATCGCAATCGGCGTGATGTGGTCGTAGAGGAGATCTGTCCCTTTATCTAAAAATCGCTCAACGCCCCCCTTGACCTCTTTTACGCTAAACGAGCCCATTTTTCGGATTAAGAGGGAGAGGGAGAGGGGAGCTCCGTTAGTTTGTAGGATTTTTTGGCCTAAATGAAATTGGGAATAGGCGGCATCTCCTGCCGCGAGCCTTTCACTGGCGAAAGAGGAGGTGAGCCAATTCAAGAGGGGATGACCCCGAGCATCTCGGAGATAGACCCAGCGGCGCATAACCCCATCTACCCCTGCAATAGGTCCAGTCGTATTCCAGTCGCTTTGTTTTACATAAGGTTTAAACTGGATAGGGATATACCCTTTGCGGTGGAGCGTTTGTAAGGTGAGCCAAGGGACATTGATCGAAAATTGCTTCTGCTCTACGGGGGGCAGTATACCCCAATCTTTCGGGTCGATTTCGATCAGGCAATAGAGGCTGGGGTAGTCGCCGAACCCCTTTAGCGCGAGGTAAAAGTCGCTTCCCATCCCGGTAGAGGGGCCGATGAGATCTCCGACTAAGCCGATTCGGAATTGTTGAGCCTGCTTTAGCCAAGCTAGATACTCATTTTCCGTCCCCCATCGGGAATCGATTCCGAGTCCCACCCTTCCATCGGCCGATTTTTTCAACCCCTTGAGTTCGATAGCGCCTATCCCTAAATCGCGTAGCGAATCAAACAGCTCCTGTGAGTTCAGATAGGCAAATAGAGTTTTCCCTGCAGGGGGTTGGATCGAGGCCAAATCCAAGGTGAGCCAAGTGGAAGCGAGCGAAAGGCACTCCACCACTTGAGGTTCTATAGGGGGGTCACCTGCCCGAGCGATCTCGGGGGCATAATGTCTGGCCACCTGTTCAGCCTGAAACAAGATCGAATGCAGCTGCATAGAATCGGCTGAGAGAAAAGTAGGAAGAAAAGACAAAATAGCGGCGATGTATTTCAAGAAAAGCCCTTTTTTTCTCTCATATAGGAGAAGTAGGGAGACTGTCAAAGATATATCTTTCGTGACTCCATTGTTGTCCCTGTCGTTCGATAGGGAATTCATGAAATTCATCCTTTTGACAGCGAGGAAACCCGGTCCTTTAGGGCTGACTATTACCCACAAGTTGGCTC
>PLXF01000146.1 GCA_003151315.1 Parachlamydiales bacterium | reverse complement strand
CCAAACTAGTCGGTTTATTTAACCAGGAAGGGGTTAAAAACCCCTTCCTGGTTAAATAAACGCCTCAGAGGACAAATATGCAGAGGCAATCGGGCTAAAAAAGTGGCAAAGTCGAGCTTATTCTAAGCCGACGAGCGGAGATAAATGTATAGTTTGTTTTTTTTAATAGGCTTATTCCCACTGCATGGACTCCATCTCTAACTCCTGCATGTAAAAACTGTCCATCTCCTATATATAAGCCCACATGTCCAATTTTCCCCTCTCCAAAAAAGAGGATATCGCCGGGAGCTAGAGAAGATGGTTCTACGGAGTAAAACCCTTCCCAATTCACTTGATCTCTTGCATTGCGAGGAATTAGGTAATCTAATTTTTTGAAAAGCATTTGGATAAAACCTGAGCAGTCAAAGCCATAAGAGGTCGTTCCGCCCCAGGTATAAGGGATGCCCATAAAGGTACGGGCTAGAGAAAAAATCTCTGAAAAAGGCTTAGGGGTTGGAGAAAAATCGATATCCCCTCGCTGAATCCA
Organism: Parachlamydiales bacterium; assembly: GCA_003151315.1. GTDB lineage: Bacteria > Chlamydiota > Chlamydiia > Chlamydiales > SM23-39 > SZAS-17. The sequence goes on along the minus strand of PLXF01000146.1, from coordinate 5,675 downwards.
CCCTTTTTTTCCCGTGACCAATAGAATGGGGAACCAGCGGGAGAGGGGGTCGACGGTTTCGGAAAGTTTAATCTTAGCTCCAAAGGGAAGGGTCATAAGGGGAGGCGAAATCGTCGTGTCGGCCGATCTGTAGAGATGGGCAAAGAGCCCTTTTACGGAATATATATGGCTCTGATAATCGGTTTGGCTCAGAGTGTTTCGTTTAACCCAGCCTGTTTCTTTATCCGCTGTCTGGACTTGGCACCAGCCATTGGGCTTTTCTGTGATTAAGGTAACAGCCTCACCGTACATTCCCTGCGTTGAGACCTCAGTATTGATTCGGGGGATAAGATAGAGATTGATGAAAGGGCGATTGATGATGAGTAGCATTGTACCTCTCGTGATTCAAGAATATGAGTTATTTTTCTTTTTTTGGCTAAGTTTGTAGAATGTTTAGAGAAATGAGGGCAAGACTGTGATGCGTATATTTTCTCTGGTAGTTATTGTTTGTGGCTGGATTGCACCTCTTAGTGCGATGCAAAAAGGGCATTCCGAAGGGGATGTTGAGTTAATTGGAGTGAAAACAATCCAGTATGAGGATACGGCTCGTAGGCGACCCATGTTGATCGAATTATGGTACCCAACAGATGCTGTTAACGCGACGCAAGAGCCTAACGATTCGATTTGGATCCATCCGCAAGAGGCGAGAAATTCTCCTGTCGCTGAGTGTTGTCAGGAATTTCCTTTAATTATTATGTCTCATGGACACAAAGGGGATAGGCGAGAGGGGAGTTGGTTGGCCAAGCGATTGGTCCATTCCGGTTATATAGTCGCCGCGGTTGAACATTATGGCAATACCCGTACCCAATTTAATCCTCTCATTTCTCTTCAATTCTGGGAAAGAGCTCGCGATATTAGCGCGGCCATCGACCATCTTTTGTCGGAATCTTTTTTATCCGGGAGAATTAACTCAGAAAGGATCGGATTTGTTGGGTATTCTCTCGGCGGGATGACCGGATTAGGGTTGGGCGGAGCGACGGTTGATTCTATTGAGCAGCTAATTGCTCAGACTGCAGGGAAGCATGGGGATATTAAGTTAGAGGGAATTTCTAAAGAGAGTTTAGAGGAAGCCAAAAAACCGATCCAGGATCGGCGTATTCGCTCGATGCTTTTGATTTGCCCGGCAAGCTTCGTCTACACGTCTGAATCGCTCAAAAAGATTAGAATTCCCATAGGATTAATCGCAGCTCCCAAAGATGAAGTTCTCCCTTATCAGGAGCACGCGTTTAGAATCATCAAATATCTAATGCCTGCGAAGCTGAAGGTGATGAAAGATGAAATTTCCCATTATGCCTTTCTCAACCCTTTATCAAAAAAAGGGATGAAGCATTTAGGGAAATATTTCCATACCAAATCCCACCCTTATGACCGCTTGTCGGTGCATCAAGAGGTGGGGACTTTTGCTGTCGATTTTTTTAAAGAATTTCTGTAGAAGTTTTCCCTTACCAAAGGTAGGGGATTACTTTATAAGGTACTTTCTCACAGTATCTATCCCAGTCTTTGCCGTATTTATCCGCGCACCTTTTGTCATGCCTAAAGGCTCTATCCACTAGGAGTACAGTTAAGAACAGGACATAAAAATAGGGGAGGAAGTTGTCGAATAGAGCGGGTAGAGTCCAAAAGAAAGCTCCGGCAATTTCAGGGAGATAGTGAAAATGGCGGGAAAGACCCCACCATCCAGAGGCTAAGAGGATCGTTTCTTTCTTTTCCCCGGCCTGAGTAGTGTATTTGGCTTCTATCAATTCTGGTTTACGCTGCCAAACGAGACAATCCCCATTTTTTGCGCGAACATTCTGCCTTTGTCTATCTGCCAGATAATTGATAATAATAGAAGCGGCGCCAGCTAAGAAGATCACTGTCGCTAAAAAGGAACCCAGATGGTGGGGTTGGTGGACCAGATAGAGTGTGGACGAGGTGTATATGCAAGGGACCCAAACAAGGCAGCCCCAACAGATATAAAATCCTGCCCGATCGTGCATAATATCCAAAGACCGAAGGTAGCCTGTTTCCCAGAAAAAGAATTTTGTTACGTAAATAAATTGTAGAACCACAGCTACGATCATCGCATCGGTGAGCCCATATAATTGATGTTGTTTGGCGGCATAGGAGAGGAGCAGCAAAGTCCAGCTCATCATCCCAAAGCGGCAGTTCGTGAACATTTTAAGATCCCATCCCCAGATTCGTGGATAGAGTTCTGTTCCCCAATAGTAGTCAAAAAGGAAATTGCCCGTAGAGCCACAATCGGTTGTGGAAGGGCTGTACTTCCCTTTTAAATAGAGGAAGAGGCAAAAGAGGAGGCTAAATATATTCAAGGCGCCAAAGAGGGGGCCTAGATTGTCATAAAGGACGGTGGGAGAAAACCACCCTAAGCCAAACGAAGACACAGCAAAGGCGGCGACTGTGATGAAAAAGCAGGCGACTCCATTGGCTTTATAAACAGGGACATTCCCTTTCGGTGTGATGGGTCCGTGGAAAGGCTTTCCAGGTACGACCTTCATTAATATAAGTTCAAACGCAGCGAATACGGCCAATATAGCCCAAGCGGTTGGCGAGCCAAAAAAATTGGGCCGAATAATTTCGGCAAGAAGAGAAAAAAAGCCTTTTTCGGCGGCTGAATGAAAAAACGATTCGAAAGAGCCCTTTAAGACCGTATTGGTGTACCAGAAGATAAATACAGCGGGGGGGCAGACGGTAAGTAAAAAAAGGGGCACTAAAGTTAGGTGGATAGAGCGGGGGACTCGAAAAGGTTCTTGCTTCATGCAGTTCTCCTGTAAAAAAAATATTAATATAATAGAAATTTGTTTTTTTTCTACTCTTTCTTTTTAAAACATTCAGCTTGAGAAGATTGGCAAGGTTTGCTAACTTATCCGTAAGTCAGAATAAACTGGCCATCTCTACGATAGGCGTAGGGGCATTTAGTATAGATTTGTTGATGCGAAATATAACCCAAAGATCCCCCTCTCTTTCTGGATCAGAAGCTGGCCTTGGTACGATGGGCACAGTCGCGGTTATGGCTTGCGCCAGCATGTCGCGCTAAATTCCCTTTTTCCGCCTGAACCTTCTACAAAGAACCCAAAAAGACCAAGAAACTAGAAGCTCCGGTGGAAAGAGGAGTAATAATCTTTTTCCAATGGGAGTATATCTATGTCTACAGTAAGCGAAATCGAAGAACCGGACCAAAGGTCTGGAATTATTTCTACAGGGTTAGCCCTTTTTTCGATGTTCTTTGGCGCCGGAAACCTTGTTTTCCCTCTCCTGGTCGGTCAAGAAGCCGGTTCTCATACCCCTTGGGCTTTAATGGGTCTTAGCCTTTCAGCTGTAGGATTTCCCCTTTTAGGCCTCGTGGCTATGATGTTTTACGGGGGTAACTTACGCCTCTTTTTAGCCCGCTTAGGGAAGATGCCCGCGTTTATCCTATTATTTATCCTACAGGTGTCCATGGGTCCATTGGGATGTATGCCCCGACTAATTACTCTGATGCATGCGAGTTTAAAACCCTATTTCCCTGAACTCACTTTGTTGGTTTTCAGCATTTTAGCTGCGGCAATCATATTTGCCTTAACGGTAAGACCTCAAAAGGTTGTCGATTTGTTGGGTGTTATTTTAACCCCGCTGCTCCTATTAACCTTAGCGATTTTGATCGTGGTAGGGTTAATTGACGCCCCCGCGATCCAACCCTCTGTAGCAGGAGCTTCTCATCACTTTATGGAAGGTGTGAAAGGGGGATACCAAACAATGGATTTATTGGGCTCTCTTCTGTTTGCAACGGTGGTTATGCCCCATTTAGCTAGAGGATTGTCCCGCCTAAGTCCTGACCAGAGTAAAAAGCTATTGCGCAACCGGATCATTGGCGCGAGCGCCATAGCCACGGTTCTCCTCATGGCGACCTACATGGGCCTTTGCTGGATCTCAGCGCATCATGGATGGACATTGCCTGCAGGTCTCCTTCCGGAAGAAAAATTACACGCTATAGCTGTGAAAATTTTGGGCCCCTTCGGCGGCGCGATTGCTTCGACTGCAGTTATACTAGCCTGTTTAACGACGGCGATTTCTCTGGCTACCGTATTTTCTGATTACCTCAGAGTCGATGTATTTCAGAAGAAAACCGGATCTGTTCTTCCTTTGGCTCTTACATTGGGAGGAACAGCCGCGGTGGCAAATTTAGGATTTACGGGGATTGTCCGATTCATGGGCCCTTTATTGGAGATTTTATACCCAGGGATTATCGTTCTCTGCTTATTAAATATCGCCCATCACTACTACCAGGTTAAACCGCTTCGGGTGCCTGTGTTTATTGCATTGGCTGTGGCAGCCATTAGCTTTTGTATTTCTTAACAAAGCTTTTTAGAGCCGTTCTCTTCCAGAGAGCGGCTTACTCTCTCTATGAGAAATCTATTTTTCCCGTTTTGTTTGTTACGAAAATTTAACGCAAAGACGCCAAGCCGCGAGGACGCAAAGAACTAGAATTACTTTTCAACTTGGAGCGGAAATTCTTGCGTAATGGCATAGAAAGAATTGCCAATAATTTATAAAATTTTTTGCGTCTTCGAGACTTGGCGTCTTTGCGTTAAATTTTCGTAACCAAACATCCTAAGATGAACAGAATATTTTTCATCTTGCTCATCCTAATTATCCTTTTATTTCTTTACATATTAAAAATTAAATTGAACGGAGGCAAAAGCTTTTTGGATTTTTGAGTCGTCAATTACGTTGGCCCGGTCGTTGATGACAAATAGGACGGGAAAAGCCCCCTTTGCACTGTGATTGACCTTTTCTAACGAGGTTCCCCATGGATATGCGAGAGTCAGCTCGTTGTAAACGATGCTAGCTTCTCCGCCGAGCTTTCCTATGTTATAAGGCTTGAGCTCTAACTCGATGGTTCCCTCTTCGCTGGCAACCGCTTGCAGTGTCTCTTCTAATTCATCCGACTTGTGTTGCAAAGAGACCGTTTCTCCTGGCTGAAAACCAGAGCCGCTTAATAGGAATCTCGTTTTCATAGGATGTGATACAACCACAGATAAATGTTTACCCTCTGCTGATTGCACTTCTAAAGGCATGGGGATAAAGGTCGCGATGGCGCTAGTTTTAGCGCGTTTTGAGGCAATAGCATATTGCACCGGTTTGCCGCTCATCACCCCTTCGGCCGTGATAAAAGGGATCTCATCGGTCTCGTAGGTTCCGTTTTTTCCAAATACTTTCACACGTCCAGTGGAGAGTTCTTCAAACTCAAATTCGGGGCTAATGGTTCCTGTGATTGGGTCGATTAAGGCGAAGATCATCCGTTCTCCGGGAGGAATCATATATCCTTTTAGGACATGGATAGGATGCTCGCCGCTGTAAATGTTTTTCGATTCTAGCGCGAGGGTAAATTCGGAAGAGGGATAATTTAAAGATTCACGAACGATATTTTTCGCTTTGAGCCGATGAAAGGAACCCGTTTGTATAACGAGCTGCTCTTTGATCCGGTCAGACATATTTGCAGTGCATCCAGACCCTACAAGGGCCAGGAGAGTGAGGGGGATAATCTTTTTTAGATAAGTCATAAATTCTCCTTGAGCGGGAGTAACAGCTTATCGAAATGTCCTATATCTTGACTAGAGGAAATCTATACTCCGTCCACTGGAAAGTTGGACAGA
>PLXF01000111.1 GCA_003151315.1 Parachlamydiales bacterium | reverse complement strand
CGATCGAAAGATTCTAGGGTACTTTGACGCTGCTGAAAATTTCAAGTTCTTGGCCGATTGTAGTATATCTTATTGGGTCTAGTTCAGCGTGTTCCTTCGGCCATACCTCTATGAAGTTGAAAAGGCCGCCTTCTCTCTGTGGAGGGAGTGTGATGCAATTCCATACTTTCCATTTGGCCTGTTTTTGGATTGAATTGTTGAGGGGCCAGACCTCGTTCCATTCGAGGAATATTTTCAGCGCCGTACTTGTGGCCCGAGTTAGATTTTGCCCTTTGCGCCTGATTTTTCTAATGTCTACTTCGAACTGCACTCCATTTAGGAACCCCGCCCCAAAATGTTCGGTTTTGAGTGCGTTGCTTGTGAATTGGGATAGAATAGAGTCAGTTATTCGGAGCGTATTATCTAGAGAGGATGGCTTGATTTTAGGTTGTGTTTTTACTGTTCTTTCTGTCTTGTAACCGTGAAGACGATGTCGTTAAAAGGAAATGGCTTTTCAGCTCCGTTTGTATCTCTGCATCGATAGCGACGACCGTTTTTAATCTCCTCGACGATCATCGCGGCGCCATTATAGCAATAATCGAGAGTTTTTGAATGACGCTCAAGCGGAGATCCATCCACGTCGTTCCCTAGATATGTTACGTCTTTCTCGCAGGTGTTGTAGATGATCACATGATCAAGTTTCGTGAATACTTTCAATCTGATTTCCTTGGAAGAATGACTGTCCCAAAATAGCATTCGAATGCCCTTTCCTTTTTTGTGGACGACCCCATCCAGCTCGCAATGGCCAGTGATGTCAATACAGAAGCCCTGAAGGTATCCTGGTCTTTTGAGTGCCTCTTCTATCGAACAAATGAGGACGTCTTGGTTTTTGACTGGAAATCTATCGATTCTTTCGATTTTTGTTCCTTTATAGTATACCGAGGTTCCTTGAGAATGAGCCTCGGCAAAGAGTTCGTCAAAGCTTGGCATCTTAATGTCCTATGGATCAATAAAGATTGGCCTGATTTTAGGCTGGGTTTTACTGTTCTTTCTGTCTTTGGACGGTGAAAATTATGTCTCCGAACGGGTCTTCTTTCTCTGCCGATGATGTGTCGCTGCACCGATACCGACGACCGTTCTCTATCTCCTCAATGATCATAGCCGCTCCGTTATGGCCAGAATCAATCGTTTTCATAAATCCGTCTTTTAGATCGCTTGTACGATTTGGAACTTCCCACTCACAAATATTCTGAATCCAGACAAACTCTTTTTTGGTGAATATTTTAAGTTTAAATTGCTTTGGCGTGGTATCCTCCCAAAATAACATTCGAATACCTTTTCCTTGCTTAAAAATCTCACCATTCATCTCGCAATGGCCTGTAATATCAATACAAAAACCCTGGCGTCTGTTGCTGCTGGTTTTTTCGATGGAACAGAGAAGAATATCCCCATTTTCAACTGGAAATTTATCGATTAAATAAAGCTTCATTCCGTTGTGTTCAACGACGCCGCTCTTTGCCTGTATAAACAGGTTTTCATAACTTGACATATTAATATCCCAAATATCTGTTTGGGTCTAGTTCAGCGTGTTCCTTCGGCCATACCTCTATGAAGTTGAAAAGGCCGCCTTCTCTCTGGGGGGGGGGTGTGATGCAATTCCATACTTTCCATTTGGCCTGTTTTTGGATTGAATTGTTGAGGGGCCAGACCTCGTTCCATTCGAGGAATATTTTCAGCGCCGTACTTGTGGCCCGAGTTAGATTTTGCCCATTGCGCCTGATTTTTCCAATGTCTACTTCGAACTGCACTCCATTTAGGCACTCCGCCCCAAAATGTTCGGTTCTGAGTGCGTTGCTTGTGAATTGGGATAGAATAGAGTCAGTTATTCAGAGCGTATTATCTAGAGAGGATGGCTTGATTTTAGGTTGTGTTTTTACTGTTCTTTCTGCTTTGTAACCGTGAAAACGATATCATCAAAGTTTTCATCCGGATGCCAGTCATTGCATCTGTACCTAATCCCGTTATCGATTTCTTCAACGATCATAGCTGATCCGTAATAGCGGCTTTCTACATGTTTAGATTCCTTGGTGACATTTTCTCCATTGGTAGAGGATAAGACCTGGACGCTGGTTTTTTCCCAAATGTTCTCCACCCAAACAAACCCTCGCTTTGTGTGAACCGTAAGTTTGATCTCTTCCGGAGAAGTGTCTTCCCAAAATAGCATTCTGACACCCTTTCCCATATTGTAAATTTCCCCATTCAGCTCGCAGGATCCTGTTATGTCGATACATACCCCTTGACGGCAATCGCTATTCGTTTTCTCAATGAAGATCAAAAGAACATCTCCATCCTTCACTGGGAATTTATGAGACAAATGTAATGTTTGCCCGTTGTGGATGATGGGTTCTCCTCTGGATTCCATGAATTTTTCGCTAAAGTCAGTCATAATCATCGTCCTAAGTATCTGTTTGGATCTATGTTGGCATGTTCTTCCGGCCAGACCTTAATGAAGTCAAATAACCCACCGTCTTTTTGTGAAGGGATATGGTGAAGTTCCATACTTTCAATCTGCCCAGCATTCTTATTTATTCTTTGAGGCGCCAATCCCCTCTGCATACGCTCCAAGTCGCTCTGTCTGTAGCTAGATTTGTTCAAGTATGCCTCATTTTTCCAATATCTGCCTCTAACTGTACTCCATTTAGGCACCCCGCCCCAGAATGTCCGGTTCTGGATAGGCTGACCAACTCTCCATCCACAGGTTGAAGAAACCTGGGTCGCTGCGACTCTGCCTTCGGTTGCGACAAGGGAACCGAAAAAGCTTGGCGGCGGGAGGATTCCAATGGCACATTCAGTCTGATTGCCAGAACTTCTGACATAAGCGTGTGATTGGTCTACCCCAAAAAAGTGATCGATCGCCTCATGTCCTTTATCAACTCTATCCTCAAAATTCCCGAGAGGATTGAACAGGTCATCTGGCTGAAAATCGCATATGCTGCTTGGGATGAAGAGCTCTCCAATCTCTCTGATCTCTTCAAGTCCTTGAGGAACCACCGAGACAATTCCTGCTACCTCTTCAAATGCTTTGTGAGCCAGGACAATTCCGAATTTTCTGGCATTCTCTGTAAAAGATGGTGACTCGGGATCTAGGGACTTATCCGGGTTTATGAGAGATTCAGCCGCCATGTGATTCTTGAACTCATTGACCTGTTCAGAGATTACTTCACTTAGGAGGGGAACTTCGTTAATTGGTATTGGTCCAACTTCGATTATTTGTGGAACTTCGTTGTTTGGTATTGGACTTGCTTCGACTGTTTGCGGCTCTGGTTCAGCTGCAATATTCTCACTGCTGCCACTACTATTAGACTGCGATTGCGATGAATCTCCCGAACATGCTCCAGCCGTAGCGCCAGCTGCTGAACCTACGGCAGTTGCGGCAGCACTGCTTGAGCATACAATTACTATAACCGTTACCGTTACAGCAACGGCGACAACGATAGCCACCCCGATGATGATTTCTTTTTTATGTTTTTTGACGAACTTTCTGGTGTGATCCCACTGTTTTTTGACCCAACTCTTGCAAAGGATTCCATTTGCTTGTCCATAGAACACAGCCGGCTCAATAGAATATCCCCCATCAAGCGAGTAAGCAAATCTGTAATCGTTATCATTTTTGGATAAGAGCTCTTGAATGTCCCCGTTTAGAACGAATTCCTGGTAGGTATCGCCAGGAAGAATGCCCTGAGAGGCCAGCATAGCTATAAATCGATTGATCCCATCAATTTCTTCGGGAGCGCAGCTTTCTTCGATGTCGCCGGATTCAATTTCTTCAATCAGTTCGAGGATATCGTCGTAGCTAAACTGTTCGTTATTTATTTCGACAAGTCCTCCAGCATTGCTTTGGAAGGTGCGCTGAGTAGGAATGTGGATATTTGGTATGTCGTCTAGAGGATGAGCCACTAATGACGGGATAATACAGAGAGAAAGAGAGTTGGTGAAAAATTTTGAGTATCGCATAAGAGCTTCTTTATCAAGAGTTTTTTGATATAGAGGGCTCTGTATTGTAAATTTTTTACTATTTATGCGATAGATATAAAATTTATTTTAAATTTAGGTACGCGTTCGCGGAGGTGTGTGGGTGGGGGTCCCCTTCCCATAGAGAAAAACAGGGGTGACAAAGTATGTGCAGGGCATAAAAAGTGATCAAAAACACTCCTTTTGACCTGAAAACCCTGTCCTAGAGCTCCCATTTTGGGGTGATTTCTCCTACGAAGAGTCCCTCCTACTCCCGTGAACGCGTACCTTTCGTGCTTGAAAAATGAATTCCTTCGAGAAAGAAAATAATCCACTCTTCCCAGGCATTGTCATTGGAAATGTCGTATAGTTTTCGGAAATAGGCGAGGCGGTTTTTTTCAAAATAGGCGCTCATGAAAAAAAATGGTTGGGCGATTAGTTTTCTTTTCCACAGAAAGGTGGGGATAAGGGCCCTCGCTACGCGGCCGTTTCCATCTAAAAAGGGGTGGATAAGGAGAAGTTGCGCAAAACTGATGGCTAATTGGGTGAGCGGCTCCTCCTTTGTGTTTGCCAAATAACAGCTTAAATTTTGCATGAGGGCGGGAACTTTTTGCGGGGGCGGCGGAAGATAATAGGCAGCTTCAATGGGGTGGCCGGCTGGACCTATCCACCCTTGGATTTTTCGAAATCCGTCTGTATCGTTTTTGATTATTTTTTTTAGGCCGAGGAAGAAGGGGGCATTTAGCTGTTTTGTTTTTGCCCACGTAGCGGCAAATGTGTAGCCGGCGCAGAGTTGACGAATGTGTTGATCGCTTTTTACGGGGCGCTCTTGTTTTTTATGGGGGCCAAAGGAGGCGAGAGCCTCTTTGTGGAGAAGTGTTTGCTTTGGGGAGGGTGGCTCGAAGTGGGCGAGCGCCTCTCGGGCCGCGTCCAAGGGGGCTAGGAGTTTGCTGCTGTCTAGATTTTTTAGCGGCAGCGGCGGGGGGATGTAGGGCTCAAGATCTTTTAGGGCCAATGGGGACTCTGTTTTAGAGTCTCCATAACAATTTGTTTATTTTCTAATCTACGGTTGATTGCGATTTGTTCTGCTTCGCGCAGTAATAGGCCCATCTGCTTGCCGGGAGCAATTCCCGCTTCAAGTAAATCGGCCGATTTGACGACGGGATCTTTTTTTTCTATACGGTTAATTTGTTGGGCGAGGCTGTTAATCCGTTTCTGGTTTTCCTCGTAAAAATCGGTACGTTGGGCAGGTTCTAGGGGAGCGGCGATGATATGTAGGGCAAGGGAGTTGTCGGGATGGGCGTAGAAATAGGCCCAGTCGTAATCGGGGACGCTGTGGGGCGGCTTTGCTAGGAGTTGTTGGGCTCGAAAGAGGAAGGTGATTTGTTGCGTATCGGTATTGGATATTTTTAATTTTTTGCACAGGTTTTGCTGCGCTTCGAGGGAAAAATGGGGGAACAGGGTGAGTAGATGGGCGATGAGGGGCGCCTCTTTAGGAAAGTGGTCGAGGCATTGGGTCCGCTCTTTGATCTCTTCTAGCGTCGTCCCTTCCAGTTCGGGGAAAATCGAGGGGAGAAGGGCAAAATCGTGGAGCAGGATCAGCATCGGTCTGAGTTTTTTAAAATCGAGCCCTTTTTGAAATTCTTGAACGACCCGTTCGATCGCGACGGCGGGGAATAGCTCTTTGGCGTGGGCGCGGATGGCTTTTTCAGTGAGGGGTTCGATGTGGAAGTTAAATCTACAGGCGAGCCGAATGGCGCGGATCATCCGGAGGCGATCTTCTTTGATCCGTTCGTGGGGATTGCCGATGGCGCGGATGATTTTATGGTGTAGGTCTTCTTTGCCGTTTACAAAGTCGAGGATGATTTCGCGGAGGGGATCGTAAAACATGCCGTTAATCGTGAAGTCGCGCCGCTGGGCGTCTTGTTCGGCTGTGGCAAAGGAGATACGCGAGGGGCGGCGCCCGTCGTGGTAGTCGAGATCCTGTCGAAAAGTGGCTACCTCATATTGGTGCCCCTTGATAATCACGAGAAGGATCCCAAAGGCGATGCCGATGGGGACGGTGTGGGAAAAAAGGGCCTGGATCGTCTCGGGGGGAGCATTTGTGGCGATGTCGATGTCGTCGGAGGGGTGCTGCAAGAGATGGTCACGGACCCAGCCGCCCGCATAGTAGGCGACAAAGCCGGCATTGGCTAGGGTTTCGACGATGAAGCGGGCTTGGGTATGCTCTTCCATTAAAAAACGGCTACGGTTGAAAAGGTGTAGGCAAACTCATTTCTTACGCGTCGCTCGAAATTGGCGAACAGCTTAGGGCCGAGCGAAATGGTAATTCCGTAAAAATAGCCGATTTTTTCTTTATTGCGATAGGTTACAGCGGGGGTCGAGGGGCCGTGCTGGATGTGCATGCGGGAATGGAGATAGTCAATCCCTCCATAAGGGGTTAAAAACCAAAAGCGGGAGGCGAGGCCGAGATTGGCTTGCCATTCTCTCATGAAAAAATGTTGCTTGGGGATCTCTTCGG
>PLXF01000066.1 GCA_003151315.1 Parachlamydiales bacterium | reverse complement strand
GGCGTTGTTGCATAATTCATTGCACATATAAGTTGCTGACCATGAAAAAATTACAACCACAGAGAACGCAGAGCACACAGAGAAAAAGCATAAAAATGCGCGTTTTCGCGCCTCTGTGAGCTCTGTGCTCTCTGTGGTAAATACTGATAACGAGCCTGTTATACAAAAAACGAATTATGCAACAACGCTTCGTTTTTAGCGTTTTTCAGTCTTCTCTGTGTCCTCTCTAGCTCTCTGTGGTTCAAGAACTTACGTTTAACCTAGGGTATCTGAATAGTTACGCTTTTTTAAAATAAGACTGCGTTAAATTTTTGTAACCAACGTGAGAGGTTTATACCGCTCGTGATTCAAAGTTAGTTTTTGAATCAGGAGTAACATATTTTTTTTCCCGTTGTGCTCTTCTCGTCTCTTTGCTTACACTTGAGTCTTACAGTCGTTGTGCATGGAAAAAAAGCACTCGTTGAACGTCTTTTTTCTCACTCTCATCAACATCGCTACCATTTTGAGCATAGAAAACTGGCCCTTTCTTGCTGCTTATGAGTTCTCCTCCCTCTTTTTTTTAGGATTAACCGCCATCGCCTTTTTTATCCCCGTCTCTTTGGTGTCCGCTGAGCTGGCCTCGGCGTTTCCCGAAAGGGGAGGGATCTTCAATTGGGTAAAAGCGGCCTTTGGACAAAGGCTCGCCTTTTTTTCGGTTCTTCTCCTGTGGATTTCCAATTTAGTCTGGTTCCCGACGCTTCTTTCCTATTTTTCGGTCTCCTTTTCCTACGCCTTTGCCGCTTGGGACCCAAACCCTTTGTGGCTCCATTTTCTCAGCATTGGACTCATCTCCGCCTCGGTCGTCCTGAGCCATAAGTTTGGCCTTGCCGTGATGAGTCGCATTAGCTCTTGGGCGCTCCTTTTCGGAACGGTGCTTCCCGGCCTTCTCATTATTTTGGGTGGCGTCTATTGGATTTATACGGGCCAGCCTTCGCAGATCGAATGTTCTTGGAGTGCCTTATGGCCCAGGTTAAACGGTATGGACGATCTTGTATTTCTCTCGGGCGTTATCATCAGTTTTTCCGGAATGGAAATGAATGCGATGCATGCGTGCAACGTGGATAGTCCGGGACGCAATTACCCGCGCGCAATCCTTTTTTCAGGGACAATCATCTTCCTCTTTTCTCTGTTGGGAACCCTTTCCATTGGAGTGGCGGTCCCTCGTGAAAAAATCGATATCGTCTCTTCCTCCATCGAAGCTCTCTCCCACTACCTCCACTTTTTTGGGTGGGGCTCTCTCTTACCTTTAATTGCTCTGGGAATCGGGTTAGGGGGAGTCGGCGGTATTACCGTCTGGATTGCCGGAAGCAATCAGGGGCTTTTAGCCGCTTTACAGCAGGGAGATTTTGGATTTACGTCCCTTGTGGATAATGGGAAGAACTACTCGTTTCGCCTCATGGGAATTCAGGCGATTTTAGCCCTTGCGCTCTCAACAATTGCCCTTGCGATGCCCGATATGAACGGCTTTTACTGGATATTGACAGCTCTCTCTTCGCAATTGTATCTATGTATGTACTTATTGATGTTTAGCGCGGCCATTACCCTGCGGATTTACCGCCCCGAGGTGAAGCGCCCCTATAGGATTCCCGGAGGAACTAAAGCGGTTATAGCCATTGGAGGGCTCGGCTTAATCAGCTCGCTCTTCGGATTTGGGATTAGCTTTGTCCCTCCCAGTCAAATCCAGACTGGCAGCCTCTTGACCTACGAGTCTTTCTTCCTGGTTGTGTGGCTATCGATTATCTGGGCTGGATTCTTCTACCGGAGATCCCGAAGCGAGGTTCGAGTCTGATTTATTGGCCAAAACTCTAGTAAAAGTCTCCCGTAATTGAGGTCCGATTAAGGAATCAATCGATTCCAATTGTGCCTTAGTCAAATTTTTGAAAAGATTCTCAAAATGGCCGTTTATTCCGGGACGGGGTTTCGGTGCAAAATAGGCAGCCCCCATTGTTGAAAAATCGAGTTTCTGTAATTTTTTGATTGGAACATGGGTGGTAAGATTGGGCACGGGGATTTTTGTGAGAAAAGGTTGCAGTTGCTCTGTTGTAAGAAACCCCAAATTACGTTTTGGATCTAAGAAAAAATAGGTGATTTGGGCATCTGAAAGTTTACTTAAATCCAATTGTGGCAAAAGGATTTTGTTAATACTGTCGATATGAAGAAAAAGTTCAGGAAATATTAACTTAAATTGCTCTTCGGTCAATATGTCAAGACGCTTAAAATAGGCAGGAGTTCCTTTATCTATTTTCAAAAACCGCTTGAGCGCTTCCACCGATTTTTCCCCTTTGATCTCATTTTGAGTGATATTTTCAGCGGCTACTGCAAGTCGAGTTTTTTGGATTTTTACGTGGTACAAATTTCTAATTGTTTGGGAAATCGCCGCCAAGCCTAGAGTGGCTACAATCGCTACGGTGGCTAAAAGTCCCCATCCGAAACGTTCTAGCTTAGAGAGATTTTTTTGGATTTGCCCGATCACTGTATAGGTTCGGCCATTGTGCTGCACGTCCGATCCATGTTCTGTAAAATCGGCGGAATAGGCCCATCCTTCTTCTAATGTAGCCGTTTTTGGTCCAAATTCTAGATATTTAGTGTTTAATATAAATGACATGGGGATCCTTTTGTTAAAGATAATATCATCGATGCCTCTTTTAATGAAGTTAAAGTAAAAAATATACAATCTGGCGGTAGCTTATTTTGACAGGAAACTAGGGAGAGACTTACAATGAAAGGAAGGTCTACTCACTAAGGGGTCCGGTTTTTTCTGATGGATCGTTTGCCTGTTCTCATTCACAACCATTTAGCAGCGGGACGTCTCCTTTTTGAGAAGGGGTGCGTCGGAGAGCCTCTTTTTTCGAAAGGAACGTATCAAGTTGAGGTTCAGGGGGATGGGAAAGAGACCTCATTTTACCCATTTCTGCAGCTCCGAGACGATGGACAGATAGCCGATTGTTTTTGTTCCTGCAAAGTCTCTGAAAAAGGGGAGGGGTGTCCCCACTTAAGCGGCGCCTATTTGCGCATCTTCAACGGGACGGAGGAGCCGCTCCACATCCGATTCCGCAAGTCGCTGTGGAACCGTCTCTTTCAAATGGCGAGTAAGCGGCACGGCTACTCCACCAGTTGCTTAAAACAGGAAGAGAATCTCTATAGCGCCGAATCGAAGACCAAAAAAAGGCTCTTTTCGATTGAGCTGAAAACAGACAAGGCGAAAGCGCGGTTTGCCGAAANNGCGGAGCGGGTGGCCGAAACAGAGGAGACCTCTCTTAAGTTTTCTAATCTCTCTGCAGAGGAGATCGCCAGTTGGCGTAAAGGCCGTGCGAGTCACCAACTCCAATATGAACTCTCCTTTTGGTCCGATCTGGGCAAATGGGTCATGGCGCTAGAAGATAACAAAGAGCCGTACGAGATCACCTTTTCCGACGAAGGGGAGATAGCGCCCCATGAGATTATGATCTCTTTTCCTGAATTAGGACTTTGGTTTTACATTTCCGATGTGAATTGGCCCTGGATTATCCCCGCCCTCTCAACCGTCCAATCGCCTCTTTCCGTGATCGACGCCGACGACCAATCGATCGAGCGGATCGATTATGATGAGGTGAATCGCCGTTTGCTGATTCAGCATCAGACCGTCGGAGGCAGTCCCGAAGCCGATTTTACTGGGTACCCCTTGGGCGAGGATTGGCTTTATATCCGAGAAAAGGGTTTTTACCGAAAGCGGTACGATACGCTATTTCAAAGTGGAATAATCGAAAGCGACCGGATCGGTTTTGCGCTCCAAACAGCCCCTAAAACGTTGCAGAAATTTTTGACCATCCACTCTGAGCCCGTCTCTGCGAAATATCGCATCCGATTCGATGAAGGAGGTAATCTGCACATCGAGACCTATGCCTTTGAACCGGGCGATTTGCAAAAAGAGAGGGCCGGTTGTTTTCCCCCTTGGGTTTATCTGCCCAATAAAGGTTTTGTCTACATCTCCGATTGGATGTTTGAAAAAAATGAGGAGATCATTGAGAAAAGCCGCGTTAGCGAGTTTATCAACCGCCACCGAATTTGGCTCCATAATTTCCCCGGCTTTCACACCCATCTGGGCAGTTTAGAGGCCCATCTCACCTATGAGTTAACTCATGAGGGGGAGCTCACCTTCGGCGCGAAGCTCGACTATCCAGAGCAGTTTGAAGAGACGATCGATTTGGGAGAGTGGGTCTATATCAAGTCCCAAGGTTTTTACATGAAAAGGGAGAGCCGGGGAAGGTTGCCGCTCCATCCCGGGCTTACCATAAAAGCCTCAGAAATCTCTTCGTTTATCCAAAATCATAAAGAGGATTTGGAGCAGGTAGAGAAGTTTTTTAGCAGCCAAAGCCCCATTGAAAAAACGGGGCTTACCGTCCATATTTCTCCTGACCATCTGATCCATATCTCTCCAAAAATGCAGTATACGTTGGCAACCGACCCGAGCAAAATCCGCTTTTTTGGCGATTTTCTATATGAAGAGGGGCGGGGCTTTTCGGAAATATCTCTCGCATGCCGCCTCCCTGAGCGATTTCGGCAGGAAGTCGTGATCCCATCGGGCCAAGAGGCCTCTTTTCTCGCTTACGAACTAGAGCCGCTGCGCCCCTGGATTTTAGAGATCGACCCTCGCTTGCGAAAACCGTCTCGCCTCCAGCTTAAAATCCGAAAGATTGTCCGCGACAAACGCAAGCGGAGTAAAGAGTGGCTGATCGATCTCGTTTACGAGTCGGAAGATGGGTTAATCGATATTTTTTCTATCTGGGACGCGTTCCAAGAGCGGCGACGCCACCTCTTTTCTCCTGCGGGTCTATTATCTCTTAAAGAGCCCCGCTTCAACTGGATTCGGCAACTGCAAAAGCGCAGGCTCGATCGGAAACGGGGGATGATCCGGATGAACACCCTTGAATGGATCCGCCTAAGCGTTTTTGAAGAGATCCAACCCCCAAAAGGGGCCGATGCGGAAGAGACGCAGCAGCTCCTATACGATTTAAGCCGGTTCGAGAGTGGACGGCTTCTCGACATCACGAAACTCAAAGCGACGTTGCGCCCCTACCAAGAAGTGGGGCTCCATTGGCTCTGGTTTCTCTATTGCCACGGATTGTCGGGACTTCTCTGCGACGATATGGGTCTCGGAAAAACGCACCAAGCGATGGCGCTCCTTGCGGCAGTAGCGCATGAAGATGTGGATAAAAACAATAAATATCTCGTTGTCTGCCCCACCTCTGTGATTTACCATTGGCAAGAGCTCCTGCGGAAATTTCTCCCCGAAATGAGGGTGTGCACCTACTATGGGCTTGCTCGTACGCTGGAAAATTTCGAAACCGATTACGACGTTCTCCTCACCTCATACGGCATATTGCGCACAGGGAAAGAGGATCTGCGGACGATCCGTTTCGAGCTCGCCTATTTCGATGAGATCCAGATCGCGAAAAACCAAAATTCCCAGACGCACGCGGCCTTGAGCAACATCGATGCTCGGATGCGTCTCGGCCTTACAGGAACGCCCATTGAAAATCGAATTCGGGAACTCAAGTCGCTATTCGATATCGTATTGCCAGGCTATATGCCGAGCGATGCTGTGTTTCGGGAGATGTTTGTTCAGCCCATCGAAAAATTTAAAGATGAGGAGAAAATCGCTCTCCTTTCCAAATTGATTAAGCCCTTTATTATGCGGCGCAAAAAGAGTGAAGTTCTCCTAGATCTCCCCGAAAAAATTGAGGAGATCTCCTATTGCGATCTGTCTGAAGAGCAAAAAGAGCTGTATAAAGAGGTGGCGATCCGGATGAAAGAGACGGTGTATCAAGACCTCCAAAACCCAACCAAACCGATCCCCTACATGCACGTCTTTTCGGCGCTCTCCAGCTTAAAGCAGATCTGCGACCATCCGGCTCTGATCGAAGGGGATGTCAAAAATTACCAGAAACACCATTCGGGTAAATGGGATCTTTTTGTTGAACTGCTCGATGAGGCGCGGGAAAGTGGCCAAAAGGTTGTCGTTTTTTCCCAATACCTCGACATGTTGGCGATCATCGAGCAGCATCTCAAGAAAAAGGGGATTGGATACGCCTCCATAAAAGGATCCACCCGTGATCGAAGCGAACAGCTCAAGCGGTTTCGAGACGACCCCGCTTGTGAAGTGTTTGTCGCCTCTCTATTAGCTGCAGGGGTCGGGATCGACCTCACCGTCGCCTCGATTGTGATCCACTATGACCGCTGGTGGAACCCGGCCAAAGAGAACCAAGCGACCGATCGGGTCCACCGGATCGGGCAAAACCGAGGCGTCCAGGTTTTCAAGCTCGTTACTAAAAACACCATAGAAGAGCACATCCACCAACTCATCGAGCGGAAAAAAGGGCTCCTCGAAGAGATCATCGGCCAAAACGACTCAGATCAAATTAATTATTTGAGTCGAGGCGAGCTATTAGCCATTTTCGAGACGATGTTTAGGGAATTGAACTAATCTTTATATAGAATCAGCCATCTATTTTTAATTGTTATTATTTTCAGTCTGTGTTAAGATTTTGTCAAAAAAAACAAGAAAAGGGGAATTTCATGCTGCCGGTAAATCCTGGTAATAATAATTTAATCGCTGCACAAGATATACAAGCTCCTCGAGCCGGGTCTTTGTGTGGCCGAATGGTTCAACCTATTGTGTCTTGTGGACGCGCTGTTTATCGAGCTGTGGGACCTGTGTTTAGCCGAATCGCTTTGGTTATAAAAACGATGGCGCAATTCATTGCGTCACTTATTTTCCTTTTAATATTGATGGCTGGTCTATTTGTTTTCTATACGGTTCAGGCTTGCAGGGGAAAGACCATGGAACAAGCAAATCAAGAAATGAACGAATGGTTTGCTCGCTTAAATGTCCAGAACTTTATCCCTGGGTTGAGAGGACTTCAAGTGGAACGTAGAGCTGCTTTAGATCCGAGTATTAATAGAGACCATTTTGCGCGGCAATTACCCGCACTTGTCGTTCCGGAACTTGAGCAGGAGATAAATCTAGAAGGGCTGAAGCAGTTCGATCCAGATGTTAATTTAACGAGGTTTGTTGACAATATAAACAGTGGATGCGTCGGGATTGTTGGTGTGCCCGCAGAAGCAGGGCCATTTAGAGATCGTCTTCAAAAGCTAGCAAAACACGTTTTGTATGAGCTCCAAAATGGGGAGCAGTTGCCAATAATTAAAAAAGCGGTATGCGAGGGTTTATTTGAGGCATCACATGCGTGTGCTCCTCGCCATATGGAAGAATTGGAACATGCCTATCAGATCCTATGCGGTGTTCAAATGAATTTATCTACTCCAGATGAAATTTTACGACTTAGTCAGAAATTAAGGGTCGAAATCGTTGATCGACTCACCCATCAGCGAGGAGGTAATGTCCATGCCAGGACCGGAATTATGCAGGCGATTGGAGAAGAATTCCAGATCCCCGGATATGAAGGTTTGCGAGATGGACGCGATATGTTTGCAGAGCAGTTTAATAGAGTTGAAATAAAAGAAATTTTTCACGCTCTATATACGTCCCAAGCGCATATCGACCGGGTATCTCAAGCGGTAAACGTACCTGCGAACCTGCAAGAAATTTNNATTTCGCGTCAAAAGATAGTTGAGTGGTTTATGGAAAATATCCCTGCTAATTATCAACCTAATGTGATAGAGAGAAGGCATAATTATATGACTGAGAAGGTTTATACAGAAGATTTAACTAAGATTAAGCCCGAAGCGATTCGCGATATGCTCGAGCGAATGGGAATTCTCGTAGCCCAGATCGGATAAACTATCTCAGAGTCGACTCTACTATAATTAAAAAAATAAATATTATTCGGAGGGGGACTCTCCCCCTCTCTCACCCAATCCGTTTGACTATCGCCTCTCGATGAGGTATACTAGCGGTCCATTTATACAAAAAAGTTTGTATGCAACCAAAAATAGCTCTTGTCGGCCGTCCCAATGTGGGGAAATCGGCCCTGTTTAACCGGATTTGCCAGAAGCGGGTCTCCATCGTCGATGAAGAGGCGGGGATCACGCGCGACCGGATCTATGCCCAAGCCGATTGCTTCGGCCGCCCGTTCCTTTTGATCGATACAGGGGGGATAGACGAAACTGCCGGTGATCTACCCTTCAACGATGAGGTCAAAAAGCAGGCCTATCTAGCGATTGACGAGGCCGATGCGGTGATTTTGGTTGTGGACTCCCAGACGGGACCCACTCTCCTCGATCAAGAGGTGGCTCGAATTTTACTCCGCCATAAAAAGCCTACGGTTGTCGCGGTCAATAAAATCGACCGTTCAGACCAAGAGGGGAGGATCCACCAATTTCATAGCCTCGCTATCGACAATATGGTCGCCGTTTCCGCTGTCCAGGGTCTTCAAGTGGCCGAACTAGTGGAAGCTGCTTTGCGGCTCGTTCCGATCGTCGAAGAAGAGACTCCCATTATTGAAGCCCCTCCCGTTCAAACCGCTATTCGCGTCGCGATTGCAGGGCGGCCTAATGTGGGCAAATCGACCCTCTTAAATCAGCTCCTCGGAGAAGAGAGGGCCATTGTGAGTTCGATTGCAGGGACAACACGCGATGCGATCGATGCGACGATCACCGTAGACAACCAAGAATACGTACTCATCGATACGGCGGGGATTCGCCGCAAAAAGGCGGAAAAAGAGGTGGTGGATAAGTTCGCTGCCATTCGTACCCAAGAGGCCTTAGAAAGATGCGATGTGTGCCTTCTCGTTCTCGATTCGTTTGAGGGGATTACGGCGCAAGAGAAGCGGATTGCCAACCAGATCGAAGAGCTCGGCAAAAGCTGCGTCCTGATTTTCAACAAATGGGATCTCGTTAAGAATTTGAAGATGGAACACGCTATGCGCGGCATTCGGGAAGAGGTTCCCTTCCTTACCCACTGCCCCACCCTCTTTATCTCGGCGCAAAAAAAGCGTAACCTCGATAAAATTTTCCCCGCGGTTCAAACGGCGTGGGAAGATCGACGCAAGCGGATTAGCACGGGTAATTTAAACAAATTCATCGAGTCGTGCCTCCAAAAGTACCATCCGCCCCTCATCACGGGCAAGCGGCTCCGGATTTACTATATGACGCAAGTTCAGATCGATCCGCCAAAGTTCGTGGTCTTCGTCAACAAGCCAGATCTGATGGTAGACACCTATAAGCAATACCTGATCAACCGTTTCCGTGAGACTTACCGCTTTAGCGGCTGTCCTCTCTTCTTCGAGCTTCGTGGCAAAGAGGTGCGGTCTGTGACAGGCGCCCCTGCCGCCCAAGAAGCCCTGCTGTAAATATCCATCTCATGATTCCCATTTGAATCATGAGATGCGTAATAGCAAACGACACAATTGCCCTCCCCCTTCCCTTTTATTCGAGAGGGGCTCTATCCTAGGTATAGGAGCTCCCCATGAAAATCCCTCGCCCACGCGCGATCTCTTTCTTCCCCATTAAAGATGAGCTACAAGGCTATGGGCTCCGCTTTTTCCGCGACGATGCTTTTGCAGCCCTTGCGGTCGCTTTGATGACGATTCCCCAGTCTATCGCCTACTCTTTGCTGGCCGGGCTGCCCCCCAGTGCGGGCCTTTTTTCGGCTATTTTCGGGACTATTTTGACCGCGTTTTGGGGCTCGTCCCGCCACCTGATTTCGGGACCCAGCACCGGTGTGGCCATTTTGATCCAAACATCGATTGCCGATATTTTATATAACTACTTCGAAACAGTGGGAGGGGTAGAAAAAGAGGCCCTTACGCTCCATATTCTAGGACAAATCGTTCTCGTTATGGGAATTATACAAATTGGCGCCGCCTTTTTTAATGTGGGTAAGCTCCTTCAGTTTGTGAGCCGTCCTGTTGTTCTCGGCTATTTTGCCGGGATTATCGTGGCGATAGTGGTGGTTCAGCTATTCAATTTTTTTGGGCTAGAAGGGATTAAAGGAGATCAGCCCATCTTGCTCAAAGGGATCGGCCTTCTATTCCTATTACCGAAAACCAATTGGGCAACTGTGGGAGTCGGTTTTTTAAGCTTGGCCTCTCTCCTCATCTTGCAAAAGAAACGGCCCAATTGGCCCAATGCTCTATTGATGTTAGCCATCGCGTCTGTGGCGACGCAGGGGATTAACTATTGGATTGAAGGGGCGCAAGTGCCTCTCTTGAGCCAATATCCGATGGGAAATCCGTTTCCCCAATTTACATTTCCTCTCATTGATTTCACCATTTTGAATAAGATTTTCCCCGCCGCTGTCGCGATCTCCTTTTTGGCTATTTTAGAAGTTTTCTCGATCTCCCGCAATTTCGCCGCTTTAAGCGGACAAAAGGTGTCGGTCAATCAAGATGTGTTTGGGCTCGGGATCGGCAATTCCTTTCTCTCCTTTATTTCGGGAGCCATGCCTGCATCGGGGAGTGCGTCTCGCACCTCGCTAAGCTACCGGCTCCGATCGAAAAGTCGGGTGGCGGCTCTCCTTAGCGGCCTTTTCGCAGCCATTATCATTTACTTTTGTTGGCCATTCGTCCAATTGATCCCTTTAGCCGCCCTAGCCGCCCTCCTGATGGCAACGGTCCCCACGTTGATGAATTTTCAGGAGATTAAGCTCTCTTTTAGAGCGACCCGGGAAGATGCCTGGGTATTTATGATCACCTTTATTTCGTGTCTGATTTTTAGCCTCNNTTTTTTTATCGGAATTGTGATCTCCATTGCCACTTTTCTGCGCAAATCCTCTACGCCGCACCTGGTCGAATATGCCTTTAATTCTAAAGGAAGGCTGATGACGGTGAATCCGAAAGAGGAGGTGCATCGAAAGGTGCGCATCATCGGGATTGCCGGCGAGCTCTACTTCGCGTCGGCCGATGTGTTTCAATCGGCGCTCCAATCGGTTGCAGAGGATAGCAATGTACAGGCGATTGTATTACGGCTCAATAACGTCTATAACATGGACGCGTCGATGTGTCTCGCGATTATCCGCCTCCAAGAGCTATTGCAGTCGACCGGCCGCTATTTTGTGATTTCGGGACTCACAGAAGAGGTGTGGCATGTGTTCCACCGCGCCGGCCTTGTGAAAAAGATTGGCTTGGACAATCTCTATTTCACCGACGAAAGCAATCCCCAGTTTTCCACTTGGAAAGCCTGTCTCAAAGCGCAAGAGCTTATCCATCGTCACAAAGCGGAATAATCCTAGGAACCTATCTCAATAAAATTTTTCATCGATTTTTGGGATTATTTTGGCCGAAGGCGTTGTTGCATAATTCATTGCACGCATAAGTTGCTGACCATGAAAAAATTATAACCACAGAGAGCGAGAGAGCACTCAGAGAAAAAGCATAAAAATGCGCGTTTTCGCGCCTCTGTGCTAAATACTGATAATGAGCCTGTTATGCGAAAAACGAATTATGCAACAACGCTGGGACAATATACTTTTTGTCTATATTGCCCCCCAAATATAAATCGAAAATCGACGCAAAAGAACCCGAAAATCGACCGAAACTTTTTACTGAGATAGATTCACCCTTCCAAGAGTCTCTTTCGTTGACCTATCCGCTCAAAGCAATTTTTTTTTAAGGAAGAAAGGGTGTAGTGGCGAGGGAGAGAAAGGAGGCAGGCGTCTCTCACCAATGCCACTTTTTTATCGGCCTGAAAAGGGCTGTTTTCCCGATCTAGAACCTGTAGATCTCTACGGATATTTTGGAGTGCTTGTAAAGTGTGATTTTTGAGTAGAAAGAGGGCTAAAGAAGAGACGTCAAATGTGAGGAACTCTCTTTCAAAAAGATAGTGAGACCAGAGTGCGTGGAAAAAAGGATCTGTCCCCATGAGCCGCTGTCTCAGTCTCTCATTTGTAAGGAAAGTGTTGAATGTTCCCCAGCTTTGTTGTTCTCTCATGGCGGCCACTACAGCATTGCAAAGAGCCTGAGGCAGTCGGACGTTGCGTTTTCTAAAGCGATCGTTTAATTCCTTTTCGAAGCCCCGTTTGATAATCGACAAGCCCGCTTTCCACAAAGAATCGGCATAATATTTTTCTAGCACAACGCTTTCGGGCGCGAGCTGGAAAGAGGGGATCGGCCCTTCGAGCAGGTCCCATTCCTGCTTTTTTTTATTTAATAAAATGAGAAGCTCTTTCGCATTGAGGGTTTGGCATCTACTTTTCATCTCTTCGCAGAAAGGGAGAAACTCGTTGTATAGGCGAGGATATAAATAAAAGCTCTCATAACTTTTAGCTTCCTGGGCTAATAGTGAAATACTCTCTCTCTGTAGAGGATCTATGTAGAACGTATAATTGATGAATCGAAGAAGTTTTACGATTAGTTGGTAATTTTCCTGTTTATCCATTTTTGAGGGGTTTTCCGTATGGAGGATCACATCGGTTCTAGCAATCAATGTAGAGATATTTTGTTCAGAAATTTCCTCCCTCATCGCTCCGATTTTCTGCTCCAGTTCGGGGGCGATATATTTCATTTGGCTATTTGCTAAGCCGTCGAGGTAGATGAATTTCACCACCCGTTGAATCCAAATCAAATCTCGGTCTCTCAAACCCGCAGTTTCTGCGTACAGGGCAATCGACTGTGCGATAGTAGAGAGAGGGAATTCCTTAAACCCGTCGAAACACTGTGCGGCTGAAAGGACCCCTGCTAATGTCCTGGCGCTTGTATGGGGCTCTTCTTCTCTGGCGATTTGGATACAAGAAACGAGCGCTTCCACATTAAAAGGAAAGGAGACTTCGGGAGTCTCTGCTCTCGCCGAAAGCGCCATTGCATCGGAATTGACAATGGAAGGAGCTCGAGAGGAGCTGCTGGAAGAGTCGGGAGCTTTCTCCTCATTTTCCGGAAATTTTCTTCGTTTAGAAGCGGGTGGTGAGCCAATAAATGATTGAGAGGTAAAAACGGGTGAAACTGACATAAGATCTCCTAAGTTGAGAAAGCATCCTATCGGTTATGTAAATATTTTATCAACAAAATCTTATTGAAAATCGCATCTTGAAGAAGGGCTTACCTGCAGCTAGAAGCGCTGCGATTTTTCGAAGTAGAAAATCGCATCTCACGTTAATATTTGCCCTTAAGACGTGTCTCTAAGAAGGCTCCCTAAGACTAAATTCTTTCTCCTCCCTGAGGCATCATCGAGATACTCAAGGCTTCGAGCAGTTCTCGACGAAACGCCTTGCTCGGGTTTTCCTGTGCCATAAAATCCTTGAGTGCTTGGTGTTCTCCCGAGGTGATTATCCCTATTTCAAATGCCTTATCTAAGGCTACGATCTCTTTTTCTGGTACGCTATGCAGCATGCGGCAATATTTCTCCCGCCACTCTTCACGAGACAACAGACCCAACTGGATAATCTGATCAAAACTGATACGTTTTTTGGATATGCGTGCTCCCCTCCTATAAAGATCTTGAAAGGAATGATTCAAGCAATTTTCTTTGAAAGCCTGAAGTTCTTCTAGATCTTGGGAATCGATGTCATCTACGTGATCTGCCCAGCAGCTGCAAGCACAGTAGCCACCACTCATCAAAAATGAACCTAGAGCGACGAAGCCTCCTCCAAGTTTTTCAACGAGGGAAAAACCAAAAAGAGTACCACCGCCGGCGCAGAGACCTAATCCCACTAAGCATAAACTAGCTCGGGCGCACTTCGCTACTGTGCAACAGGAAGCCTGTTCGGGATGCTCTAAGAGATGATTTCTTTGAAGAAGATGACTGCCCTCGTTGGAAAACCGAAGAAAGGGAACTCTATTTTCGGATGTAGGTATTTCACTTGCCATAGCACCTCTATAGTAGAATTTAGAATAAAGAGATAGTGAAGGAACGATTAAAATAAGTCAACGATAGGATGCGTAGCTGGTGACTAACCTTTGCAGGCGTTGAAGTTATCCCGCGCTCGCTTAGGTTGTGCGAATTTTTGCGGCCATCATAGCGGCCCATCTTTCAACGATCCCTCGTCGGCTGTATTGTTGCAAATACAGCACTCCTCACGATCGTCGAAACCTGGACCACTCTGATGGCCGCAAAAATTCACACAACCTAAGCGGGCGCGGGATAGTGATACGATTGGTAGTCGCGGAAGGCGACTGGATTAAATTGCTGTTATTTGTTAAGGTTTGTTATCAAGTATGTGTAGATTTTTTAAAAAACAGATTAACTAGAAATTTTATTTTTAAAATTTCAGTGTAATTGATCTTAGCGTGAAGGGGTAGGATGATAAGTGAAATAGTGAAATTTGCTTGGAATGCAGCATCATGGATACAAAAAAATCGGGGCGCAAACGAACAGACCCCCAGTTCAGCCATAAATAATTTTGGCATTCGTGCCATTGATCGGGGGTGTAGCAGTGTTGAATTGAATACTGAGAGAGTCCTCCAAACTTTAGATCGTGGAGCAGAACGATGTCATAGAATCACTCATTATGTAGTCTCTGGAGTCATGGGAGTCGCCACCTGTACTCTCGGTGTTTTAGTTGCACCATCTTCTCAGGAAGAGAACCTAACGCTTACAATAATTAAAACTTCAGCCACCGGCATCCTGTTGGTTATAGGAATTGGTCTTTTAGCAAAAACAAGCCATCTTTTAGGTTTTCGCGATCCAATCCTTTCGCAAACACATTCAGCTTCACAATCTCAACACCTGGCCCCTTCTTCTCGGTCCTTATATCAACGGCTTTTTTCTGCAATCCGGCAACCTGTAACTATCATCTGTCCTGCGGATTCAGGGGCTCTTGTAACGGCAGCATTTCAAGGTAAGCTAGAGGAGATCGCCTATTTACAGAGGGAAGGCGCGAATTTGGAAGCTGTAGATGCTGAAGGCAGAACGGCTTTACATTGGGCCGTATTAGGACAACAGCGAGCCGCTCTAGATCTTTTATGGTATTATGGATGCAATTTGGCAATCCCTGATCATCATGGGCATTTTCCAAAAGACCTATGTAGTCGAGAATCTGAATTTCATACGCATATCCTTAAATTAATGAGAACAAAGAATCGCTTTCATCATGAAAAGCCCATTTTCCCCTTTTACCCTCCTGAAAACTTGGTTTATAAGGGAGGTGGCCCCAAAGGAATCGTGTATGTGGGAGTTCAACTCGCTCTAGAAGGAGCAGGAGTTCTTGGATCTTTGAGAAGGGTAGCCGGAACTTCAGCCGGAGCAATTAACGCAGTGCTCCTGGCTTTAAACTACACTGGCAAGGAGATGGAAAAAGAGCTTTTGAAGACAGATTTGAAAGCTTTTCTTGATCACCCTTTGCAAACTGAAACTCAATTACTCGAGTCTATCCGTTCTTTGAGGCATGAATGGAAGGATTTAGGCTTGAATCATGTTGGACCTCTTTTTAATAAACTGGTTTCAAGCGCGGGGAAGTGGCGAGAATTTTATTACGAACAAGACAAAGCGCGTGTTTTGAAATCCTCGGTGCGCCAGATTTACAACAAGGGAGGCCTGTGTAGCGGAGATGAAATCAGACAGTGGATTGATGGTCTGATCGAACGAAAAACAGGCGTAAAGGATTGTACTTTTGGTGAATTCAAAAGACAATTAGCTCAGGAAAATTTTAAGCATATGCGTCTATATGTGACAAAAATGAATCCTGAAGCTCTCGTTTGTATCGATTCTGAAGATAATCAATGGGACGATGTAGTCATATCAGATGCGGTTCGAGCTTCTATGTCCATTCCGATCATTTTTGCTCCCCATACATTACATGTTAAATTAGATGGAGAAAAGAGGAAACCGGCTCCCCATTTTGGGCGATTTATCGATGGCGGTGTAATTAAGAATTTTCCTTTGGATGCATTTGATAGGATCAAAGACCAATCGGTGAACAGGCCGGGAACAAATCACGCCTTTAACCATCAAACTCTCGGGTTTAATCTAGTCGATTCTCCGGTCGAGCCCTCTTTGAGGACAGATATGTTAGGTGTTGCAACAAGCGTGCTTGGTGGAAGTATTGATCAAGAAGATATTTTGATTAGATCCGATTCAAACAACCAGCATCGGATGGTCAACATTAATAATCTAGGCATAGGACTCATGACGGGATTTTTTGCGGATTCCGGAGATAAGCGGAATCTAATAGATATAGGCAAGAGAAGTACCGAAGCCCATCTTGAAGCTCAAAGAATATTTGCCGCAACGCAGGGAGACAGTGATCCAGCAAACCTTCTTCACCCTGACGCATTGGCAGCAGCGCGTTATCGCAAAAATCTACAGCAAAGGGAAAGGATTGAGGTTAAAGACATCGTCCGTGAACAAGCTGTTGCAATAGCAGAACACATAGAAGATGAGAAAGGTGCTGGTTATAAAAGCCTTGAAAGGTTCCGTGAAGCTACCCAAATTACTGAAAATCCGGGAATGTTTAAAACTCAATCTTTTGCAAGTGGTCAGCCTTTTCAGCAAGATTCACAATCAAATTCAGTTATTAAGTTACCCTCTACAACGAGTAGAAAATGGGTAAAAAGCAAAGTGATAGAAAATATTTAAATGGTTTTGGAGAGATTTTTTTATGATAAATGTTATTAGTTTACCCATAGATCGGGCAAGAATTTGGCTTCCAAATGAGAGCAACGAACAGGATAATCAAGATCAATTTCGATATATAGAAACTCCAGATGATGGAAATTCTCTTTATCATGCTATTGCAGTTGGATTGCGTCTGGCTGGTGCTAATCTTCGTCTAACTGATCAAGAAAAAGAACAGCCGTTATTTACTGTATTAAGAGATCGAGCTGTAAAATGGCTGAAAGTTAATCAGAAAAGTGCATCGGTAGATCGCGTAATAAAATTCGCTCACGATCAATTGGCACGTGCCAAGCATGAACCTGTAAACGAACAACCCTTAACTCCAGACCAGATTGGAACATTTTTAGACGAGGCTGCAGACGATAATGTTTCTGGAACAACTGCGGAGCTATATGCCTTAAGCAGAATTTACGAAAATGTTACATTTCGTTTGTACGAAGACATTGATGGCGCTTCTACACAAAATAAGCCATATAATCCAAAGCAAGATAAAACTGTATTTCTATTGTATCGTCTCCATGCATATCGATTTGATGCTCTTATTCCTGAGCCTCCGGTGCAAAAAAGCTTCGAGCTTAGCATGTTAGAAGGACGTCTTGCGGAGTGGACAAGTCAAAAAGAAATTGTAATCAAGGACGAACACAATCAACTAGATACATTAAAAGCTGAATTAGAAGCTTTAGAAGCTTCTATTGAAGAGAAAACAAATGCTTTGGTTGTTCCTGTAATAAATATTCAAATCATAACACAAAAGAGAGAGATTCGAAATTTTGAAAATTTTTGTGAAAATAGATTAGCACTGTGTGGAGAGAAAATCAATCTCAATGAGCTGGCTATTAATGAAATAATGATCAGAGATGTAAAGATTGCTGCAAAAAGTCTGGATGTGATTCAAAATAATTCTAAATTTGAAATGTTTCTTGATAAAGAAAAGCACACAAGTAATAAGAAATTGGCAAATAAAGATCGCGAAATAGATAAGAAAAATAAAGAAATAGAAGAAAAAACGAATGATATAGAAGTAAAAGATGAGGTTATAACAGTCCTTTCTAATCGCGTTGTAAAA
The DNA here is from genome assembly GCA_003151315.1 of Parachlamydiales bacterium. Taxonomy (GTDB): domain Bacteria; phylum Chlamydiota; class Chlamydiia; order Chlamydiales; family SM23-39; genus SZAS-17. The sequence goes on along the minus strand of PLXF01000066.1, from coordinate 8,981 downwards.
TATTCAAAATTAAACTGGCTGCAAAGGATTTGGTCTGTATTTGCTCCTAGCGCATATTACAAACTGCCACCGAAAGCTGTTGAAATATCAGAGGCGCCAGTTGTAATAGAGGATAAGGAATTAAGCATAAATGAGCCACGTCAGTAATTTTATGAGGCGCATTTAATCTTAATGCGCCTTTTTTTATTTATAAATGATATTAAATGGGGTTTTTAGATGAACTTAAATTGCGAGTTGTTTCGAGTTAGTGAAGGATGCTATCTCCAGGATAATTTCTTTACGATAGAGGGTATTGCTGAAAATAGTAATGAACCTATGGTATGTAAAGTCTTGAAAGAAGAGGTCTCACATGAGGTGGAGATGGCGTTTGGGAACATTCGTAGAATGCAACAACAAATTGCATTTGCAGAAAAGATGCGCCAACTAACAGAAGAAAGTCGGCTAGATTCAGAGAATTTTGAGGCTCAGCAAGCTCAATATGAAGTCGAGCAAGCTCAATATCGAGCCAAGCGAGCTCGCTCCGAAGCTGAGTTAGATGCCAAGCTTGCGCCGTTAAGGTCACCTCCAGAGGTTCCAATAAGAACAGTTATTTTTAATGTACTGAAATTTCCTTTCGTTAAGGGTTTTTCCTGGCTTAAAGGGGATCCTTTAAATCAACCTCAAACTAATGTGGATAAACAACAAGTTGCCGACTTACAACACACTCAAGTTGCAGTTCCGGTCATTGTAACTCAGAAGCTCCAAACGGTACCTCTGAGAACGGGTCTTCGATTGAAGAAGCTACCGGATCACATCAAAATATTTAGAAAAAGTGCTCAAGAAGCAAATCGGTTCGTCATAGAAGCTCGGTTCAACTCTAAAGAGTGGACGAATGTGGAGTATAACTCTAAGGAGTTGATGGAAAAATATCCCTTAGCTTGGGCTCGTATTCTGGGATTGGAAGCTACGCAACTCGCGCCTACCATGGATTTGGATATGATAGTCGCTAAACAGTATTTAGAGAAAAAGGGAATACGTTTCAAACCGCCCGAAATTCCTTTAGAAGAAGCTGATTGTAATGCCATAGAGGAACTGCACGAAGAGGATCAGCAGGTCATTCAAATGTTCGAAGCATTGGGTGTTCCCTGGACGTTAAACAAAAGACCCGTTCAAAAACCTGAGATTGCCCGAAGATTATTAATTAAAGCAGCGCCTGTATCTCCTCGCATAGAAGACGAGAAGACTCCTTCAGCTAAAGTTATAGCTCAGACCCCGGAGGATCTTTGTTGGTGACATTGTAGCGACTCCTAAGCCAATTCCTATTCTCGGTCGTCCGTATGTATTTTGCTTCGAGCAATGGGAATATCATTATGGTCCGAGACCGAAAGGAGTCTCTGCGCTAACTCGTTATTTAACTGGCGCGGTCCTATTTTTCCCTTTGATCGCCCTCACCATTCTGTCGCTTGCATTACTCGGAATATACGCATTAGCGCATTTTAGCAAAAAGTTGTGCCAAAGGAATGTTGCTGCAGATTTGGAGAAATAAATTTTGTTTACAGTTTATAAACTCGTAGAATGCAACAACAAATTGCATTTGCAGAAAAGATGCGCCAACAAACGAAAGAAGGTTGGCTAGATTCTGAGAATTTTGAGGCTCAGCAAGCTCAATATCGAGCCGAGCGAGCTCGTTTCCAAGCTGAGTTAGATGCCAAGCTCGCGCCGTTAAGGGCACCTCCAGAGGTTCCGATAGGTAGAACTGTTTTGAATGTAGTGACGTTTAAAATAAATCAGTGACAAGGATGCGTAGCTGGTGACTAACCTTTGCAGGCGTTGAAGTTAGCGATACGATTGGTAGTCGCGGAAGCCGACTGGATTAAATTGTCGTTATTTGTTAAGGTTTGTTTTCAAGTATGTGTAGATTTTTTAAAAAAACAGATTAACTGGAAATTCTATTTTAAAATTTCAGTGTAATTGATCTTTGTGTGAGGAGATTTTTTTATGGTAAATGTTATTCCCGCTGTAACCCGGGCCAGGATTTGGCTTCCAAATGAGAGCAACGAACAGGGTAATCAAGAGCAATTTCGATGTATAGAAACTCCAAATGACAGAAATTCTCTTTATCATGCTATTGCAGTTGGATTGCGTCTGACCGGTGCTAATCTTCGTTTAACTGATCAAGAAAAAGGACAACCGTTATTTACTGTATTGAGAGATCGAGCCGTAAAATGGCTGAAAATTAATCAGCATAGTGCATCGGTAGATCGCATAATAAAATTCGCTCACGATCAATTGGCACGTGCCAATCATGAACCTGTAAACGAACAACCCCTAACTCCAGACCAGGTTGGAACGTTTTTAGACAAGGCTGCAGAGGGTAATGTTTCTGGAACAACTGCGGAGCTATATGCTTTAAGCAGAATTTACGAACATGTTACATTTCGTTTGTACGAAGATATTGATGGCGCTTCTACACAAAATAAGCCATATAATCCAAAGCAAAATAAAACTGTATTTCTATTGTATCGTTTCCATGCATATCGATTTGATGCTCTTATTCCTGAGCCTCCGGCGCAAAAGAGCTTCGAGCTTAGCTGCTTAGAAGAACGCCTAGCGGAGTGGATAAGTTTAAAAGAACGTGCAACACGGGTTGAAAGCAACCAACTAGATTTATTAAAAACTGAATTAGAAGAATTAGAAGCTTCTCTCGAAGAGAAAACAAATGCTTTGGTTGTTCCTTTGCTAAATATTCACATCAGAGCACACAAGAGAGAGATTCGTATTTTGGAAAGTTTTTGTAGAGATAGATTAGAATTATGTGAACCGAAAATCAATCTCACTGAGCTGGCTATTAAGGAAATAATGATTAGAGATGAAGAGAATGCTGCTAAGCGTTTGGATGTTATTCAAGCTAATATAAGGTTTGAAAAAGCAGCGCCTGTATCTCCTCTCATAGAAGACGCGAAAACTCCTTCTAGCCCTAAAGAGGTAGCTCCGGCCCCGAAGACAGTCGTTGATGACATTGTAGCACCTCCTAAGCCAATTCCTATTCTCGGTCGTCCGTATGTATTTTGCTTCGAGCAATGGGAATATCATTATGGCCCGAGACCGAAAGGAGTTTCTGCGCTAACTCGTTATTTAACTGGCGCGGTTCTATTTTTCCCTTTGGTCGCTCTCACCATTCTGTCGCTTGCATTACTCGGAATATACGCATTAGCGCATTTTAGCAAAAAGTTGTGCCAAAGAAGTCCCAGTTAAAAAAATAGCATCTTTCTGTCCGCGAGGTTATACACAAGTTAGTTTCAAGAATTCTTCGAAGAAGCTCTTAAAATTGTAGAGAAACGGGTCAGGGCAAAAAATAGATGAAATTTCGGTTAAATTTCACTTGTTGGTACTAACTCCTATACCGCTCGTGATTCAAGAATCACGAGCGATATAGCAGCTTTCAATTCAATATATTAATTAATTTTTCAGTTAAAGGAGATATAACCTCATTCCTGTCGCATAAATTGAAAATAGAAATGTTGTTAAATGTCTTATTTGTTACACCATTTGCCTCGTCAATCTTTCCTGTGTCAGAGAACTCGGTTACTTCTTTGAGTAAGATGGTGATCGTTTGGCTGTAGCGAATATTTATCCTCGCATTGTTTACTTGCGATTCTGTTTGAATTTTTACAATAGGCTCAAAAAAGTGCCATTTGGCCGGCATCAGCATTTGCTCTACGCCTAAACATTTGCAAGAGATAGTATGGTCTGCTGGCTGGATTTTTATTTGTATTTTTCCATCTCTAATCCGTTTCTCAGCTAAAACTTTGAGCACAGATCCGCAAATGTTGACTAAAGTAAATCCTTCTCTCATATCTTGTCCGTGAGACTTGTAAAAATCGTGCCCTTCAAGAAAGCGGCTTTTCGTTAGAAAATCTGTCCAAATTTGGAATGCATTTTCTGATGAAGTATTTGGATCCGAGCTCCCAAAAGGGCTCATTAATAACACATGGCCATGAGAGTTTAATCCTATCCATGCGATACGTGCCCTTCTGCCATCTTGCGTATACTCAACGCTCATTATGGGATGGTTACCCCAGTATAATTTATCAATTTTAATGTCAGTGCAGCCGTCGGCAATCATGTCCTCATAAAAAGTATCTTCACCTGTAAAAGTTCCGTCCTCATTTTGCCCGACGTCGTAACTATGAGTAACCCAAATAATGGGTGATATGATGTGTTTCTTGCCGCTTAGGTAATACTCCTCTAAAACCTCTTTAGGACCCCAATATAACCCATCCCGTTTCATTATATCGGGATGAGGGAGCGCAACAAAATTGCTAGGGAGAAACGGCTCTATCGCTGGAATAGCCAAAAAATCCGGCAAGAGCTGTTGAATGCGTAAATCTTCCCATACGATCTCTTCTTGGGCAGTTTCTAGTCCTGAGCTGTTTGAAAGCACCGCATCGCTAGAGAGCGAAGAGGTGTCAGTGGGTAAAGAGGTGCCGCATGCGGTTAAAAAAATTAAGGGACTTAAGCGGAAAATTTTCATTTTTTGGGTACCTTCATTTAAGTATCGTTCAAAGGGTTTGCTGAATCTTTGCAAAACGCGGTAGCAATATTTTATTTGCAATACTATAAACATTTTTCTGAATTTTTGGCGCATTTTTTTCAGGTGAAACACTTATCTCCGAACATTTTAGTCCAACTGAAGCGAAGAGCAAGAGGACTGTAGATAGGCAAACTTGTTCGACTTAATTATCTCTGTTTTATGGGGAGATACTTGTCTTCTAGGGCGGGGTCGTATTTGTATTGGAGCCCTTCTATGGTGATGGTGGGGTAGACCCACTCTTCGTCGTTTTCTCTGAGGAGCCTGTCGCATCCCATGATAAAGCCTTTGATGAAGCCGTAGCGATGCATNNCGGGAACTGGTGGGGCGGAAGTGGCTGCGGGGGCCGTCTACCGGAGAAATCACGTTTTGGTGAAATCGGATCACGGCGTCGGCGGCGCGAGTCGCTAAAGATCGGGTGGGTATGGATTGGGTTGGAGGTGGGTTTTTAAGGCCGCTGTCTTTGCCCCAGGGCTCTTCGAAAGTGGGGCGGGCCGTTAGCGCGGAGGCGAAAAGGAGAAGGGGCAGGGGATTAAAACGCATGTTGGAGCATCAGGGCTGGGAATAATTTGGAGTCGTTTAGGATGGAGGAGGCATTCACCTCGTAGACTCTTTCGTTGTAGTATTTCGCCTCTTGGCCCGCTCCATAGATGCCGCCAAAATACCAGCCGGTCTCGAAACTGAGGGTAATGATGCCGGCGGCTGTGTGGCCATGGTGGAAAAATTCGTAGGCGGCGGCGATAAACAGGCCGTTGAGGAAAAAAGCGGTGTGGGCCGATTTTTTTTGTCCGATGTAGAGATAACCGGCGCCGGGGAGTACTGCATTGAGGGCTTGGGCGCCCGCGACCGATTTTTTATAGCTCCAGTAGCAGTCGAGGAGGCGGTCGAGGTAGGAGGGGTGCTGAAAACATTGGTTGATTTCTTCGATTTTGGGGAGATCTCCCAAGCGGAGCGCCTGGGAGATCTCGAGCTTTTCGGCCGTCTCCGGAAAGGAGGCCTGCATCAGCTCGGTAATCCGCTGCTGCTTCTCGGGATTGTCCATTTCTCGGTAACACTCGTAGAGAATCAGGAGAAGGTCGTGGTAGGCGGGAAATGATTTATCCACGGAGCTAAGGGCGCTTTTTTCAAACTCTTCGGTCGCCTCGTCGTAGCGCTTGGCTAAAAAATAGCAGAGGAGAATGTCGTACTCGATTTCGAGTTTGCGGGAGCTATCTTTGGGGACTAAAATTTCGGCCCGTTTGAAGGTGGAGACGGCGCGGTAGAGGTCGAGCTGGTCGGCAAAGGCTCTGGCGATGGTGTATTCTCTACCCCAATCACTCTCTTTTTCGTTGAAGGTGAGAGGAGGGAAGGCGCTGTTTAGTTTTTGGAAATGGCGGTCTTGGAACACATAGGAAACTCTAGGATCGATCCGATCGGGGACTCGGTAACAAGAGGCGATAAGGAGCAATAGAGCTCCACACAAGAGGCGGAGCCCAAGGTGGAGACGGCGTTTATTCATCGTCAACGGTCTTGATCAGTTCGAGCCCTTCATCATAACCGTGCTCGAGGAAAGGGGTCGCTGCCTGTTCGCGGAAAAACTCTTCCTGACTCTTTGTGATTTTTTTCATATCGTCGAGAGAGTTGAGGATCTGGGGACGGATAAAGATGACGATATTAGCCTGAGAAGCGGTGTTGTTATTGGTTGAGAAAGCAGCGCCAATGAGGGGGAGTCCGCCGAGACAGGGGATGCCGCTGGCATTTTTATCTTCGGAGCTGTTGACCATGCCGCTTAAGATCAAAATAGTTTGATCGGGGACGTGCACCGTCGTCTGCATGGTGCTTTTATTGGTTGTGACGCCGGTTAGTGTAGTGGTAGAGCCGGAGGTAGTGGTGATGCCGCCTGTTTGGTTGCCGACGGTGCTGCTCTGGTCAAAGGCGATGTCGAGGGTGACGATATCGGAATTGCCGAGAACGGGTGTAATGGTCAAATTCATCCCAATATCGCGGTATTCGATGTTGGTTGTGTTGACTGTGTTACTGCCGTTATTGGAGACGAAGGAGCCGGCAAAGGGGATGTTTTGTCCGATAAAGATCGTCGAAGTTCTGCCATCTTGGGTCAGAATTTTCGGATTCATGACGATTGAATTTTCATCTTCCGTCTGAAGTGCGTTAAGGAGCGAGCCGAGCGTTAAGAATGTATCTCCGCCGTGGCGGATAACCTCTCCAATAATCCCTAAATCGAAGCCGGTTGTATTGCTAAATGGGATAAGTTGTGGTGTGGGTCTTGTGACTGTGGATGCATTGCTGGCGCCGGTTGCTGTGGGCGTTACCATCACACCGCTTGGATTGATGTTGTTTAATCCTTGCGAGAAGGGGTCGAGTGTGCTCGTGGAGTTGGTGGAATTTCCGCTAGTGGGGATTAGGTTGTTGATGCTGCCGGAGAATTTATCCCGGTATTTATATTTTCCACCCCATTCTAGTCCAAAGGTCAAGGCGTTGGACATGCTGGTTTGGATAACAAGCATCTCAATAAAGACCTGTTTGAGCGGAATATCTAGGTTTTTAATCAGCTCTCTTAGGCGTGTCAGAGTCTCTTGGTCTCCGGAACAGAGGAGGGAGTTGGTCACTTCGAGCCATTGGATCGAGTTGATCGAATTGAGCAGGTTTTGGTTGACCGGTGCGCTCGAGATGGTTAGATCTTTGGCAATTTGGCGCAGGGCCCCTTGGATCTCTTCTCCTTTATGGAATTGGAGCTTGTAGACTAAAAAGCTGGTGTTATCGATCGCTTGAATGGAGGATTCTGATTGAGCAATTGGCGCTTCTCCATCTGCTTGGGAGAGGTTGGCGGGAATGTCGAATGATTTGAGGAGATCTTTTACCTGTTCAAGAGACTTGGTCGTACCGGTAAAAATCAGTGATTGGGTCTTTTCGTTATAGCGAGACGATTGGATGGTGGTGAAAAGGTCGGGGTCGTAGAGGCCGCTGGAGCGTAGGTTTTCGGCAAATTCTTGGAGGAGTTTTTCCAATTCGGTGCCCGAAATGGATTGGGTTTTGTAGACAAAGAATTGGCCGGGGCCCTGCGGATTGGAGGCGATCGGGAGGGGCTGCGTCTGTTTTACAGGAGCGCTTAGGCTGGCTACATCGAATCTTTCTATGAGGGACTGGGCTTTAGTCAGAGCCTCTTCTGTACCGGTGAATAGGAGAGAATTGGTCTCTTTCACATACTTCATTGTGTTCAGGGCGGCTAGTAAATCTTTGTCGGTTGTACCCGATTTTTTCAGATCGGCGGTGATGGAGCGGATCGACGCGGTGATTTGGGCTCCGCCTGCGTTTTGCAACTTGTAGAGGAGGAAGGTTGTTTTTCCCACATGTTGGATCGGCGCGTGTTTTTGTGTGGCCAGATCGATCTCTTTAATGAGCCCTGTGATTTTTTGTAGGGCGTCAGGGTTACCTGTAAAGATGAGCGAGTTTGTGCTTTCTACATATTTCATCGAGTCGACGGCGGAGAGGAAATTTTGGTCGGCCAAACCTGCTTTTTTCAGATTGGCGCTAATGTCCCGCAACGATTTTTCGATCTCTTCCGGTTTTAAATTTTGGGGTTTGTAGAGATAGAAGTTGCTATTGGTAGAGGCTGTGGGCTCGGCGGTCCTTTCGTAATCGTATTTGGCGATGAGCTCTTTCGCCTCTTCAATCGCCCCTTGATCTCCCGTGAGCAGGATCGCATTGGTCTCTTTCACAAATTTCATATTATCGATGACTTGGACTAATTTGGAGTCTTTAAGTCCCGATTGTTTGAAATTTTTTGCGAGGTTGTCGAGGTCCTCTTCGATAATACTTCCTGGCGCATGTTGGAGTTTGTAGAGGAAGTAGCCCGCTTTCGCTGGGGCGTTTACCGTTTCGGTAGGAATGTCGATCGTTTTGAGGAGTTCTTGGATGCGTGCGTTGCTGGCGGCCGTTCCGTTGAACATATAGGAGCGGGATGAATCGATCCATTTCATCGAATCGATCGTCTGGATGAGGTCGGCGTCGGTCTGTTTATTTAAATGGGGCCGCAACTGCTTGAGATACGATTCGGTTTTTTGCTGGGTCGCAAATTGGGGCGTATAAAGGAAAAAGTTTTTCTCCGATTTTAGAACGGAAGAGGGGGCGAGTTGATCGACGCTTTGTAACAGCTCTTGAACGCGGAGTTTTGTGGAAGGGTTTGCGTTGAACATAAAGGAGTGGGAAGCGGCAATCCATATCATCGTTTGGATCGTAGTGGCCAGGTCTGCTTCAGTGGCGGGATTGAGATTGTCAGCGACCTCTTTCAGGTAAGATTCGATGGTCTCTTTTTCTGCAAATTGGGGCGAGTAGAGGAAAAAGGTTCTCTCTTCTTTACCGCTGGAGACGCCTGCGTTTGGAGCGTCGAGGGAGGCCATGAGTTCTTCGATCC
>PLXF01000047.1 GCA_003151315.1 Parachlamydiales bacterium | reverse complement strand
GAAGCTTCGCAACCCGCCCTGTATTGATTAATATAGGACGGGTTGCGACCGAAAGATTCTAGGGTACTTTGACGCTGCTGAAATTCCAAGTTCTTGACCGATTGTGGTATACTAGGGAGATGGCGCAATCTCTCCCTAATCGTTGGCTCTATATCGACTTTAATAGTTTTTTTGCGAGCGTTGAGCAGCAGCTCAATCCGGCGTTGCGAGGTAAACCTATTGCCGTGGTTCCTGTGCAAACCGACTCGACTTGTGCAATCGCGGCGAGCTATGAGGCGAAAGCGTTTGGGATCAAAACGGGGACGCCGATCTATGAGGCGAAGCAAAAGTGTAAACAACTAATCTGTGTCTTGGCCCAGCATGAAGCCTATACCGATTTTCACCACCGCATCCTCAAAGAAATCGATAAACATATCCCTGTGAGCCAAGTCTGCTCGATCGATGAAATGGCGTGTCAGCTCATGAGCAACGAAAGTTCTGTTGAGCAGGCCACCGCCATCGCCCATCGCATTAAGCAGGGGCTCGCCAGCCATGTTGGCCCTTTTGTGAAGTGCTCGATCGGCGTGGCGCCGAACCGGTATCTTGCGAAAGTGGCGACCGATATGCAAAAACCCGACGGACTTACCTTTCTCTCGGGGGAAGACCTGCCGCACAAAATCTACTCACTAAAGCTGCTCGATCTTCCCGGCATCGGGCATAATATGGAGCTGCGGATTCGGCGCTTTGGCATAATCGATGTACGAACCCTTTGCGGTCTCGATCTTTTGCAGATACGCAAAGTGTGGGGCAGTGTTTTAGGGGAGCGGATGTGGCACCATTTACGCGGAGTCGACCTGTCCGAGTTAAAAACAGAAAGAAGGAGTATGGGTCACAGCCATGTGATGGCGCCCGAGCTGCGAGGACCCGATAAAGCGCGCCTAGTGGCTCGTCGCCTTACTTTAAAAGTGGCTAGCCGTCTGCGAAGAATGGGCTATGTGGCCTCGAATATTTCCCTTTCTTTGGATGTAGAAAATGGATTTAGCTACCAGATGGCTGCCTCTTGTTTTGAAGCGAACGACAGTTTAACGTTTCTCCATTTAGTAGATGAGATGTGGAAACAAATTCTGGAAGGAATGGGTCCTGTTCGGATTAAGAAGGTGGGGGTGACCCTGCGCCAGCTCACAGAAGGATCGAGTGTGCAACCGGAACTATTCGAGCAGTTGCCTGGATCTCAAGGACGCGAAAAAGCCGAGCGGATATCCCGAACGCTCGACACGATTCATCAGCGCTACGGCTCGAACAGCTTATCGCTAGGTTTGTTGCCGACGGAAGGGCGGAGTTTTTCAGGCGTAAAAATCGCTTTTACCAATATTCCTGAGGTGGGTGAGTTTGAAGAGTGAGTGGCTATCGCTGGCGTCTGAATATAGGCTGAATGCCGTCGATTTCCCAATTGTGCTTATCGGCGCAAGCTCTTGGTGAGGGCGGGTCTTGCCATATGATTTTTTCATGTCTGCAATCGATATGCAAGGTGGGGAAACCTTCAAAGACTGAGCTTTGTATGACTAAAAATTTTCCATTTAAATTGCTATAAAGGGAGAACGTTATATAGTTGGGCTCTAACGCAGCCGTCACGGTTTGAAATAAACAATGCCAGGGACCTTCAGGAGTAGTTTTGAGTAAAGAATTTAAGGTAGGGTTTACAAACGAATCGAATTCTGAAGTGCTTTTCTTAATCTTTTCATGAATGGCTTTTTGTGTCGCTTCAAATGATTCTTTTTCAAGTTTGTGGCGAGCGTTTTCTTTCTCATGGGCTTGATTAGTAGCCAAAACGAGTAGCTCATCCTGCTCTTTAAAGAATTGGGCGTCCAATTGTGCTTTGCAAGCTAGCATGCTTTGTAACAAAGGGCTTGGTTCACTTAGAAAGTTAGAAATCTTTTCAGGGATTTTCTCTATAGTACTTAGGAGGGCCCATCCCTTTGAGCATAGATCATTATGTGTAAGTGTATAAGCAACCACATATTTCGCTATTTTATTTGCCATGGTTTTTGTATTAGATAATTTCAGGTCAGAACGCTCTTGATTACTTAACTGTTCAATAGCGCTTCGTATCTGGTTTTCCGTGGTTCTAAGCTTTGCCAGGAACTCTTGGCGTTCGGCAAGAAATATATCAAATTCTTTCGATTTAGCGGGGTTCTTATGAAATCGTTGTTGCCAGTCCGCCACTGCCGATGGTGCTTTTTTAGAGGGAGCCGGTATGGAAGTAGAAGAGATCGCATCGGTTGCCCAATGAAACCTGGGTCCGCAGCCCCTGGCAATCAGGAGGACTAAAAGGGCCAGTAAGGGAAAAATGCCGACAGATAGGATATAGGAGATAATTTTTACGGTGGTCGATAGGCCAGATACATGGTTTAGATTCTTTCTGGCTTCATGGCTCCCATTGCTTCGGATAGGGCTTTTGTTCACAATCGCGCGATCGCCGGAACGTAGTTGTAGGTAGAAGGCCGGATATTTAATCCAAGGGCTTTTGTCAAATTCTACAGGCGTCAAAAGGGGGACTTTCATAAATAAAACCACGTTCGTAGGTTATAAGAACTATTATAACGTGATTCTTTGTTTTAATCCATTCTTTTTTAGATATTTATAAAATATTTTTGAAAATTTCTTTGGCTAGTTGACTTAATCCATTAATTTTTAGCTAAATCGCGCGCTTTGGCGAGCATCGGCTTCATGCAGCCTTTCCTATTTAAGCATGAGTTCTATGTTTTTTATAGTCGCTGGTAAATCGATCCCTTTTCCTAGGACGGGAGAAAACAGATCCCCCCATTTTTTTAGCCGACTAAAGATCGTTTTTATCGTGAATTTTTTGGGGTCTAACCCCGCTTTTACCTCTTTCCACTGTAAGGGCGTCGAGACGGGGGCTCCCGGTCTGGCTCTTACGCTATAGGGAGCAGCTAGGGTCTGTCCGAAATTATTTTGGTGGCAATCGATGTACACTTTGCCGCTGCGCTTAGAGAGGGATCTCTCTAGCGTGGAAATGTTGGGAAGGCGGCGTTGAGCGATAATCGCAATCAATTCCGCAAACTTTTTGGCCTGATCGTATGTGTATTTAGCGCCGAGGGGAATGGCAATATGTAGACCACTCGCCCCTGATGTCTTGCAATAGCTAGGCACCTCAATTTCTTCGAGAATTGTATGGAGCGCTCTCGCAATTTTGACCACGTTGTTGAAAGAGGCTCCTTTAGGATCTAAATCAAAGACTAAAAAATCGGGGTTATGGAGCTTATGCGTACGGGAAAAAAAAGGGTGGAGTTCGATGCATCCTAAATTGGCGGCAAATAGGAGACTCTCCTCGTTTTGAATCAAGAGGTAGTTCACCTTCTTTTTATTGTGTTCGATCTCGATCGTATCGACCCAAGCGGGGTGATCTTTGAGGTTTTTCTGGAAAAAGGTCTCTCCTTCGATTCCATTGGGGTAGCGCCTTAACGATTCGGGGCGATCTTTCAGATGGGGGAGGATCCAGGAGGAGACTTTTTCATAATACTGGAGTAAATCCCCTTTGGTTAGTTTCTCTTTCGGCCAAAAGATTTTATCCAGATTTGTGAGAATTTTTTCCTTAGAGGAGATTTGCGTTCCATCCGATCTTTTTATGAGGAGCCACTGGTTTTTACCTCCTGTTTTTAGACGGACTAGACTAAAGCTTCCTCGTAATTTTTCTCCGTGAAGAAAAAAGTGAAGGGCCCCTTTCTTGATCCCTTGTAAGATGAGCTTTTCAGATTCTTTCGGGTCTGCATTATCGATCGTGTAGGTCCCTTTGTCCCAAATAGCCACAGTCCCAGCCCCGTAGCCGGAGGGGATAACCCCTTCAAAATCTTTGTAATCATAGGGATGGTCTTCCACCATAATCGCTAGGCGCTTAACTTTAGGGTCCATGGAGGGTTGTTTTGGAACGGCCCAACTCTTTAGGACCCCTTCCGCTTCCAGGCGTAGATCGTAATGGAGGGATCTGGCGTGGTGCTCTTGGATCACAAAAATAAGCTGCCCATTTTTTTTCTTAGAGATCTTCGCGAGAGGTTCTTTTGAGGAGGCGAGATCCCTTTTTGCCTTATATTTAGAAAGCTTCATATAGATCTCTTAGCTAATTTGCTTATGCATAATCAAAATTCTTTAAATTTGTCAAATGTATCATATACCCAACGTGATTCAAAAGTTGGGTATACATGCCTGGGTAGGTTCTAAAATAATTTTTACCTCTTATGTAAAATCTTTAATTTGTGTAAAAGTTTTTAGTTCAAACAGGGAGGTGCATTTATGGGTTACTGGGTCTTTAGCCTTTTGAAACTCACGATCTTTCTGGGAATGTTCATATTAGCTTTATGCCTTTTTCTGCCGAAGGCTGTGACATACTTCACCCTTTGGAAGAAAGGAGGTAAGCCAATCTATCTTTCCGCTTCAGCAGCGTGTTTGGTAACAACTATATTCCTTTTGGCGGCCAATTTCATCATGTTCATCAAAGTTTTTATTCACGGCGCGATCTTATGTATAAAATGATCATTAACTTTTTCACTTTCCTGGTCGTTTCGAGCATTTGATTGGGATCTTCTGCTCCACCTTTACTCAATATGTGTTGTATACCCAACGTGATTCANNTACCTTTCAAGTGGAACCGCTATATATGGAGTGTAATATTTTCTTGACAATTGAATGTATAGGGGCCTACGTGCATAATGGCCGGGAGGTCTATGATACTAAAAGCTACTAATCTTTTTTTTAATGCTTTCCGCGCAAAGAACGATGGGAAGTTTGGAACCCTTAAAGGGGTCCTTATTCCTAACATTCTTCAGATGATAGGCGTTATCCTTTTTATGAGACTCGGTTGGGTCCTTGGGCATGTGGGTATTACAGAGATGACCATTATCATCTCTTTGTCGGCTCTACTTTTACTGATTACCGGTCTATCTCTCTCGGCGATTGTCACGAATATGCAGATCCGTGCGGGGGGCGCTTACTATTTAATTTCCCGGACGCTTGGAATCGAATTTGGCAGCGCTATAGGTCTTCTCACCTTAATTTCTCAACAATGTTCTATAGCTTTGTGCGTTACGGGATTTTCCCTATCTGTCTCTGAATTTTTCCCTTTTCTCCCGCTGCCCTTTTTACAAATTGGAACGTTGACCGCTCTTGTTCTGATTTCCTACTTTTCCACCAATTTTGCTTTGCGAACGCAAATTTTTATTTTTATTGCCTTGATGCTTTCGATCGGCGCTATTTTTTTTANNCCTCTTTCCCTTTTGCCTACCGAGGCCGCTTTCGAAAAAATCTCCTTTTGGGCCGCCTTTTCGATCTTTTTCCCTGCGATGACGGGGATTGAAAGCGGGATGTCTTTGTCGGGAGACTTGCGCAACCCTGCCCGTTCGTTGCCTATAGGGACGTTGGCAGCCATCGGCTTTGTCTACGCCCTCTATTTAGGAATTGCTTTTTTCCTCCACCATTATGTTTCTCTGGAGCTCTTAAAATCCCATCCGTTTATTTTGTATTACACGGCCAAAACCGGATCTTTAATCATTATAGGCATTTGGGCAGCCGCTCTTTCTAGCGCCTTAGGGACAATTTTAGGGGGGCCTCGAGTCATGCA
>PLXF01000076.1 GCA_003151315.1 Parachlamydiales bacterium | reverse complement strand
TTTTTACGGCAAAAATTAACTCCGATCCTAGTGACGGAAGTGTGCCTGCTTTGGGTCGTTATGGGCGAAATAGAGCGTATACGTGGCAGCGGCTCACCTCGTGGATATTGCTGATCGGGATTGTGGCGCATGTTGTGCAGATGAGATTTGTGCAACAACCGCAAAAACGGGAGGTCGATGGCGCAGAAAAGTGGGTTACGCAGGTTAGTTATGATTCGGGACTTGAGACATTGACGCCGCGATTGGGCGTTCAGATGCTCGCAGAAAAAGGGTCATATCCAGAACAAGTTTTGGTCGCGGCGCCTAGTATGGGGACGGCGATTTTGTTGATGGTGCGCGATTCGTTTAAAAATCCCTGGGTCTCGGTTCTCTATTCGATTTTTGTTTTGGCGGCTGCTTTTCATGCGTTCAATGGATTTTGGACGGCTCTCATTACGTGGGGGGCGATCTTATCCTACCGATCTCAAAAGGCGATGATTCCGGTANNTTTCGTTTTTAGGATTGGCCTCTATTTGGGGCAGTTATTGGATCAACTTGCGGTATTGAGATGGCAAAAAAAGAGGTAATTGTTGTTGGCGGTGGATTGGCTGGCCTTTCGACGGCGATGAAGCTGTGTGAAAAGGATTGCCATGTCAAGTTGATCTCGGTGACCAAAGTGCGCAGATCCCATTCTGTGTGTGCGCAGGGGGGAATCAATATTGCAGTCAATTTAAAAGGGGAGGACGACTCTCCCTTGATCCACGCCTACGATACGATTAAAGGGGGCGATTTTTTAGCGAATCAACCTCCCGTTTTGGAAATGTGTTTGGCGGGGCCTGCTATTTTGCGGATGCTCGATCGGATTGGCTGTCCGTTTAATCGGACTATGGAGGGGGAGATCGATTTTCGCCGGTTTGGCGGTACGCTCTATCATCGCACCGCTTTTTGCGGCGCTTCTACGGGGCAACAGCTTCTCTATTCCTTGGATGAGCAGGTCCGGCGGTTTGAGGCGAAGGGGATGGTGGAAAAATTTGAGAATCATGAGTTTTTACGCCTGATTTTAGACGAGAAGGGGATAGCTAGAGGTATTGTCCTTCACGATTTGTACAATTTAAATCTCCACGTTTTACGGGCCGATGCGGTGGTGATTGCTACGGGCGGGTTGGGTTTGATTTATAAAAAATCGACGAATTCCACCTTTTGTACCGGAGCTGCGAATGGGCGTCTTTTTATGCAGGGGATGAAATACGCGAATGGGGAGTTTATCCAGATCCATCCGACGGCCATTCCTGGATTAGATAAAATGAGGCTGATTTCTGAGTCTTCCCGCGGCGAAGGGGGGAGAATTTGGGTGCCTGGCGATTCGTCGAAGAGCATCCAATTTCCCGATGGGAGCGTAAAGGGGTGCGGGGTTACGGGTGAGCCTTGGTACTTTTTAGAAGAGATGTACCCCGCTTTTGGCAATCTGGTCCCACGAGATATTGGATCTAGAGAGGTGATGCGCGTTTGTGAATTGGGAATGGGGGTGGAGGGGAAGCAACAGGTCTACTTGGATGTGTCCCATTTACCGAAGGAAAAGCAGCGCAAATTAGAAGCGGTTTTGGAGATCTATCAGAAATTCATGGGGACCGATCCGAGAAAAACGCCGATGAAAATTTTCCCCGCTGTCCACTATTCGATGGGGGGCGCATGGGTCGATTGGGCGGCCGCCGATGATCCAGATCGATGGGAGCGATACCGGCAAATGACAAATTTGACGGGATGCTTCAACTGCGGAGAGTCCGATTACCAATACCATGGCGCGAACCGATTGGGTGCAAATTCCCTTTTATCCTGTATTTTTGGCGGGTTAGTCACGGGTGTTGAGGTGCCTAGATATATTGATAATCTCGATAAGAGTTTTTCTGAGGAGATTTTCGAAGAGGCTCTACAAGAGGAGAAGCGATCGCAAGAGGAGCTCTTGAGCCGGAATGGAAAAGAGAATGTCCATAAGCTTCATGACGAATTATCTGAATGCATGGTCGATTATGTGAGTGTGAAGAGAGATAACAAAGATCTGCAGAAGGCGATTGAAAAAATCAAAGAGATTCGGGATCGGTATGCGGATATTTCGTTGGATGATCGGGGCCATCTTCTGAATCAGACTTACGTATTTGCCAAGAGTTTCCAGCGATGATGGAAATCGCTTTGGCGATCGCTAAAGGAGCCTATTTGCGCGATGAATTTAGAGGAGCCCATTATAAGCCCGATTTTCCAGAGAGGGACGATGATCATTGGTTAAAGACGACGATCGCTACCTATGAAGCGGGACAAGATGAGCCGGAGATTTCTTACGAATCGGTTGACATTCGGCACCTAGACCCGATAAAGAGGGATTATACACATGCAAAAAGGGTGAAGCACATTTTGAAAAACATCCCGACGAATATCCAACTACCTTTATGAAAAAAGAATTTATTTTAAAAATTTATCGAGGAACTCCAGGTAATCAGTATTGGGAAGAATTTGCCTTGGAATTTTTTTCTGGAGTCAATGTGACCTCCGCCCTTTTGGAAATTCAAAAGAGCCCGATCAACTGCAAAGGGGAAAAAACGACTCCGGTGGTTTGGGAGCAGGGGTGTTTAGAAGAAGTTTGCGGCTCTTGCTCGATGTTAGTAAATGGTCAGCCTCGCCAATCGTGTACGGCTCTTATTGAGCCTTATCTGAAGGAATCGAATGTGATCACTTTAGCTCCCTTTACAAAATTTCCTCTGATCCGAGACCTCGTCGTTGATCGAACGAGCATGTTCGAATCGTTGAAGAAGGTGCGGGCGTGGGTCTCTGTTGAAGGGACGTGGGATACGGGGGAAAATGGCCCTAAGGTGAGTCCAGAGGTGCAAGAGGCGTTGTATGTTTTGTCTACGTGTATGACCTGCGGCTGTTGCTTAGAAAGTTGTCCTCAAGTCAACGAGAAATCCCCTTTTATGGGGCCGGCTGCAATGTCTCAGGTGCGTCTATTCAACCATAATCCGGCGGGTGCTTTTGAAGCGCCAGATAGGCTGAGAGCGGTGTTGGGAGAAGAGGGGATTGCCGGTTGTGGAAATGCACAAAATTGTGTAAGGGTGTGTCCGAAAAACATCCCCTTGACCGAATCGTTGGCTTTGATTGGCCGCGAAGCTTCAAAGCAATATTTAAAAGATTTTTTTGGTTTGCCCGATGCTAAGTAGAAAAAGCGTGCATTAAAATTGGGTCAAGACAGAGAATAGCCTAAGTTTTTCTGCTGTTAGGGAGACTTTGATCTCCATATATGCCCATCAACTACAATCTCATTTAGGGATTCTCGACGCCAGGCTACGGCGATTTTTCGCCCTCCCTGGGAAGAGGTTCCACGTATACCTACGGTTGACTGAGCGTGAGGTCATTCGCCTTTCGGCGGAGTTTTTTTTTGCTGTTCCATGAAGATTTCCCAGATTTCGCCATAATTGACTAACACCTCATCTCCCGCATCGATATCTTGGGTTGTTTCATAAACAAAATGGTAAAAACCTCTATGAGTAACCCATTTTCCTAAACAGTTAGGGGCCTCTCTGATATTGCGATAATCATTTACGAAAACCATTTCATTGGCCACCGATTCAGCGTCGATGTGAAATATAACTTTGTTGATTTGAGCCATCCAACAATATTTTTTTTGTTCAGTAGATGGGTGTTTCATATTAATTTCGCCCACATATTCACCCAAGATTGTCCCCGTTGCAATTGCGCTGTGAGCAAATATGCCCCTCTCTTCGTGCCCTTTTTTTGAGTGTATTGAGGCGAGGGGGTGCGTTTTTCCCGTTTTGGTTTTATGATCGGGTGTAATTTTTACAATGTGAAGATTTGGGTGTACCCTTTTTTCCTCTAGGCAAGGGACGATTTTCGTTTGATCTTCAGAGGCAAGAAATCCTTTTATAATAGAGGGGTGAATGCCAATCGGAATGGACTCGGGTGAGTAGATAAAGGTGTCTGTCCAATTTTTAGGAGGCATATCTAACCTGTGGTTGAAATTCGTTGTGTTGCTTGTCTATGTGGCGCGGGATGTATACTTTCTAGGGAGAGTTCTTCGATGTAAAACCGCTTTACAAGCTCCTGCTTCAGTTGCGCAATGAGTAGGTCCCGAGAGGGGCAATGGTCTTTCAGGCGGCACAGAAATTCAGAATGGGGACGGTCGATTCGATAGGCGGGGCGTTTAGCGGGCAACTGGAGATACTCCATGTTCGCGGGTTCATAGTCCCATAAGAATGAGGTGTGGTGGAGCCAGCGATCTTTCCGGATATATTGGGCATTTCCTCCACATTTTTTAAGGCCGATTGCGTAGTCGTTTTCTGCGAGATGAAAAGAGGGGATCTGCCAGCTCGAGGCATAGAGTTCTGCGGACCAGCGGAGAATCGGTTCTGGGTAGGGAGAAATATCACAAGAGCTCTTGGCTATGAGGAAAGAGATGAAGAGGGTGTTTTCATCCACAATGACCGTGCCTCCTCCACTAAATCGCTTGATGACGGGGATTTGGTCTTCTCGAACGCGATCCATATGGAGAAGTTCTTCTGGTTTGCCAGAAATTCCCATCACAATAGCGCGGGGGGATCCTGTATTGATGAGGCAAAAATTTCGTTCATCGGTCCGGATGAGGGCCTCTTCTAACAAAAGCTGCTCGTAAATAGGGACATTATGGAGATGCAGAAGGTGGATTTTCACGGAAAATCCTTATACAGGGAAATGATTTTATTAGTAGTTGAGGCAGACCGTTTGAGATATTTTCCCGCCTCTTGAATCACCTGATAAAAATCGATTTCGGTCCCCTCGAGTAAGTTTAGGGCAATAGAAACGGTTAGATGGAGCGGTTCTTCTGCTATGACAAAGGGCTCTTCTTCGATGTGGTGTTGTAACTCTTTAGCTGTTACGTGAGCTTCTTCGGGTCGTGCAAGAGTTAAAAATACGATTATTTGCCCTTCTGGAGCCAAAATCAGAGCACTTGCGGAGGGCAAAAAGGGTTTAATGCGCCCTTTTAATTGATCGAGAACCATCCCGCCATAGGCTGCGCCTTTTTTTTTCTCGATCTCTGGAAATTGATCCAAGGCGATCACTAAAATGGGGAGCGGTTTTTTTTCTTTTTTTGCTTGAGCTAAGAGGAGAACAACTTCATCGGTTAAAATGATTTTGTTTTTTAAGTAATCATGAGAGGGGTCGATTTTAGGGATGGGGATGGAAGAGGAGAGTCCACCGATTTTATGTCGGATTTGCGTAGCCTTTTTCCCTTGCGCTAATCGAGTTTGAAGTTCTTCTGCGTTTAAATCGGTGTTTAAAAAATCGGTGACCCCAGCTTTGGCCGCCTCTTTGCGATATTGCTTTTTCAATCTCCCGGTGATCAGGATGAGGGGAACGGTAGTATTGACATTCCTAAGTTCTCGACATAGGTCGATAGGATTTGTGTCTTCTAGTTGCGAATCGACGATAATGAAATCGAGGGAGGAGACTAGCGCCTCTGTCAAAGCTCGGTTTCGATTGTCGGCCGTGATGAGGTTGTATCTTTCGTTCAATTGATTTTTAAACCAAGATTTGACCGATCCATTTTCGGTGACGAGGAGGAGGAGCGGGGGTTCTGTGTGCATAGCGCTCACAATAATCGATTATCCCTGTTTCTGCAAAGAGATCAGCAGAATCGAGATGTCGGCGGGGGAAACTCCCGATATACGAGAGGCTTGTCCGAGGTTGTGGGGCGTGAAACGGGAGAGTTTTTGTCGCGCCTCTGTCCGCAGGCCAATGACAGCGGAGTAGTCAAAGGTGGGAGAGATGCGAATCTCATCGAGATGTTCTAGCTTGGAGACCTCTTTTTTTTGCCTTTCGATATAGCCGGCATATTTGAGGTAAAGCTCGATTTGCTGATTGAGATCGGACCCATAGTCTCGCACCTGATCGGGGCAGTTTTCGAGAGCTGTTTCGTAGGTCCAGTCGGGTCTGCTAATGAGTTGGGCTATACTAGTGCCTCGGCCGTTTACCGTTTTAAATAAGTGGGAGAGGCGCTTGGTTTCCTCGTCGAGGGTCTCTTGTTTAAATTTTGTTCTCAGGTACTGCTCTTCCGTAATTAGCCCAAGTTCATAGGCGATAGGTCTAAGTCTGAGGTCGGCGTTATCTTGGCGTAAAAGGAGGCGGTGTTCAGCTCTACTTGTGAACATCCGGTAGGGCTCGGTTAGTTCAAAGCGGATCAAATCATCGATCATCACGCCGATATAGCTATCGCTCCGTTTCAGAGAAAAGGAGGGTCTATTCATGGCTTTACAAGCGGCGTTGATCCCCGCAATTAGCCCCTGTCCCGCCGCCTCTTCGTACCCGGTCGTTCCGTTAATTTGACCAGCTAGGAAAAGTCCTTCCACTAATTTTGTTTCTAAAGTGGAGTAGATCTGATCACTTTTGACATAGTCGTATTCGATGGCGTAGGCGGGGCGCATAATTTCCGCGTTTTCTAGTCCGACGACGCTATGGATCGTCTGTAGCTGGACGTCAAAGGGGAGTGAAGAGGAGATCCCGTTTACGTAGACCTCATTGGTGGTCAACCCTTCTGGCTCTAAGAAAATTTGGTGTCGTTCTTTATCGGCGAATCGGACCACCTTGTCTTCGATCGAAGGGCAATAGCGGGGGCCAATCCCTTTGATTGTGCCCGCATAAAGGGGGGAGCGATGGAGATTGCTGCGGATAATTTCGTGGGTTTTGGGGGTCGTATAGGTGATATGGCAGGAGACCTGAGGCATCCGGATTTCCGGGGTGTCGTAAGAGAAGGAGACCCCCTCATCGCCAGGCTGCTCTTCGCAAAGAGAAAAGTTGATGCTTCGGCGGTTGATCCGAGGCGGAGTTCCTGTTTTTAGGCGGCCGAGCTGAAAGCCGAGCGCCTCGAGGCAAGGGGAAAGTCCTGTTGCTGCCATGTCGCCCCCTCTTCCCCCAGAAAAATGGGTCTCTCCAATATGGAGGAGTCCCCTCATAAACGTCCCGGAAGAGATAATCACCGTTTTGGCGCTATATTCGATCCCTTCTTGGGTCGATACGCCGACGATTCGCCCATTTTTGACGATAAGGCTTTCGGTGGTGCCCTGTTTGATTTCTAAGTGAGGGGTATTTTCCAGCCGAAATTTCATCTCGAGGGCATAAGCGGCCTTATCTGCTTGGGAGCGAGGAGAGCGGACGGCTGGCCCTTTGGAGGCGTTCAGCATGCGGAATTGGATGCTGGTTCGGTCGGCCACCTTTCCCATAAGGCCGCCCAGGGCGTCGATTTCTCGGACAATATGCCCCTTTGCCGTTCCGCCCACTGAGGGGTTGCAGCTCATTTTCCCGATTGTATCGAGATTCATCGTTAGGAGAAGCGTTTCAGCTCCCATACGGGCAGACGCATGCGCAGCTTCGCATCCTGCGTGCCCCGCACCGATAACGAGGACGTCAAATTCTTTTGGATATTTCCACATATTGAGTCGAAAAAGAGGGGATAGGCGGGCCAAAAGCCCGCTTTAGTGTGAGAGGTAGTTATAAAGCTCCCGACCTCAGCAAAAGGGCCCTTTTGAGCCACTTTGCAGCCCCGCCGCTGGGTCCTACTTTTCAAGTATGTCCCCAACGGCGGGGTTCAGGCTGCTTTGCAGCCTCAGCAAACTGACTCAAAATGGCCCTTTTGGTGAGGCCAGGAGTTTTACAACTACCTCTGAATCTATTTTTTCTTGTGGCGGTCGCGACGGCGGCGTTTTTTGCGCTTGTGCTTAGCGATTTTCGCTCTGCGTTTTTTCTTAACTGAAGCCATAATCTCCCTTCTAGCTTTCAAATTGCCATTATTGTAGAGAAGAGAGAGAAACTTGGCAACTTTAAAAAATTTTGAATATTTAAAAAAAAGATTGCCTGCTCTCTTAAAAAACCGATCCTGGAATCACAACCCGCACTAAATATAAGAAGTCACGATTTCAGTTAGATCGGGGATAAGTCGGCGAGTCCCGTCTTGGGGCACTGTATTTAGAAAGTCTCTCGCGAGGATCTGTTTAGCGAGGCGTTGATAGAAGTTAACGTTTGTCATCGGAATATTAGGAATAAGGTTAACGATTTGACCGCCCGTAAGACACGCGAAGCGCTCCCTGATTTCAGCTTTATTATATCCTTGAAATAAATATTCAGATTTATTATATCCTTGAAATAAAGATTCAGAAATTTTTGTGGGGAATTGATCTAGATTGAGGTGGGGAAGTTGTTTGGTGGAGATAAGTTGAAAATGAGGGTCGTCTAGATTAGGAAGAATTTGCAGAACTTGTGGGGCTGTAAGAAGTGCGAAGCGTCTTCTGGTTTCGGCTAGATTAAAATGATCGAAAGTAAAAAGTTCTTTAAGCTGGAGATGAGAAAGGAGAGAAAAATCGAGTTGTGGTAACTGGGCATCGGAAATTAATTTGTATTGCCACCGTTCCCAATTAGGAAGAATTTGCTGAACTTGTGAGGCTGTAAGAAGAGCGAAGCGTCTTCTGGTTTCGGCTAGATTAAAATGATCGAAAGTAAAAAGTTCTTTAAGCTGGAGATGAGAAAGGAGAGAAAAATCGAGTTGTGGTAATTGGGCATTGGAAATAAAAAGAACTTTGTCGCCCAATTTAGGAAGAATTTGCTGAACTTGTGAGGCAGTAAGAAGAGCAAAACGTTTTTTATTACGTTCGTTTTGTCGAATTTCATCCCAAGTTTGTGGAGCAGAACTCCAGGAAAAAAATCGCTTAAGCTGGAGTTGGGAAAATCGAGCTAAATCGAGTTGTAGTAGCTGGGCATCGGAAATGAAGTCGTATTGCTCATGGCGCAATGCAGGAAGAATTTGCTGAACTTGTGAGGCTGTAAGAAGCGCAAAGAGTTCGCTGACGCGGAGTAGCTCAGGGAAGTAAAGATCAAAAGGGAAAAGTTGTTCAAGTTGGAGTTGGGAAAATCGAGCCAAATCGAGTTGTGGTAGCTGGGCATCGGAAATGAATTTGTGTAGCTCCTCGCCCAATTTAGGAAGAATTTGCTGAACTTGTGGAGCTGTAAGAAGAGCAAAGCGTCTTTTATTTTCGTTTCGTAACTTATAAGAAAAAAGATGTTTAAGTTGGGATGAAAAAAGAGAGATGAAATCCAATTTCTGTAATTGGGAGTCAGAAAGGAAGAGATACTGGTGTGGGTTCAATTTAGGAAGAATTTGCTGAACTTGTGAGGCAGTAAGAAGGGCAAAGCGTCTTTTATTTTCATTAAGGTCACGATTATTGAAAATAGCTCTGCATTTTGCCGCAGGTAGGTCTCTCAAATTGAGTTGAGGTAAATATTCATCAGAAATATGTAATAAATCGTTTTCTGATAAATCAGGAAGTTTTTTTTGAACCTGTTCGAGGGAAAGATCGGTAAGTAGTGCGGGATTATTTACAGGGACAATTGGACGCGGAAGTTGGATGGGCGCAGCTTGGACATTAGGTATATGAATGTTTCGAGGCGTATTGCACGCAATTAGCATCTCGAAAAGGGAGGCAATTTGGCTTATTACTGGTAGCAATTCAGCGGCTGCGATCAGAACGTGTACAATCCGATTTCCTAGACTTCCCTCTTGGGCTCGTAGGCAATGCCCCTTGAAGTTTCCCCAAAGTAGGGCGTTTTTAATAGTATAAGAAGGTAGATTCAAGGAATAGTTTGATGTTATCACAAAACCTATTAAGTTAATTTTATGTTAATTATAAATCAACTTTTTGGTTTTTTCAATGTATTTTAAAGTTAAATTAGTATTTATACTGAAAACGCTGAAAATGCTTCTTTATTTCCTTTTCCAGCTGGAGCGGGGGCGTTCATTGGGGTGTAATTGGAGAATTTGGCGATTTCTTTGAGGAAGGCTAGATTGACATCTCCAACCTCTCCGTGACGATTTTTGGAGACAATGATTTCGGCGATCCCTTCCTTAGTCCCTTTTTCGTAATATTCCTGACGAAATAGGAACATAACAACGTCGGCGTCCTGTTCGAGGCTATTGTGAACGATGATGTCGTTAGCGACGAAATTATGAACTTCAGGAACTGTCGCATCGTAAGTGTCCTCTTCTCCTAGGTCGGTAATGGAAGCGATTTCATCCCAATACACGCCTGAGTGAGCTAACATTTGAGGTTTAGTTTTTAGAAGAGTTGCAGTATTAGTGAAATCGTTTTCTGTGTTTCCGTAATGAATAGTTAGATCCGTAGATGTCGAGCGGGGGATTGCAATGTGTTGGCCCGGTTTTAATTGGTCGAGGCGGGTCCAACCTTCAAGCTTGAAGAAGGGGTGGTTTGCCGAGGCTTTAATGCTTCGACCACTGCGGGTCTTCAGCTCATACACTTTTTTCTTACCTGAGAAGAAGGCTTTCGATAGAGTGTGGGGGCCGAGTTTGAGATTTTGATCGATCGCGAACACCTGAATTGGCGTTTGCTCTGTTCTTTCAGCTAGTTGCTTGATTGTGTAAAGTTCGCCCGTTTCTGCATCTTGGATCTGTGCGTCACCTGTCAGGCATCCCGATTCTCTCAAGTCGCTCATCATGGGGCGGTGTCCTACGCGCTCTTCCACTTTTCGGGAGAGCTGGGC
>PLXF01000153.1 GCA_003151315.1 Parachlamydiales bacterium | reverse complement strand
ACGGCGAATATCTTAAACAACGCCACCTCCCGCTCTTTAGTCATTTTAGATGAAATTGGCCGAGGTACGAGCACCTACGATGGGATTTCCATCGCCTGGGCGGTCGCTGAATTTCTCCTCACCACCCCCAAAAAACAGGCGAAAACCCTCTTTGCTACCCACTATTGGGAGCTGACCAAATTGGAAAAGGAGATCAAGGGGGCCAAAAACTTCCAAGTCGCCGTCCAAGAAACTGCAAACGGCATCATATTTTTGCGTAAAATCATCGCAGGCGGCACCGACAAAAGCTATGGCATCCATGTCGCAAAGCTCGCAGGACTTCCCTATAAGTGCATCCATCGCGCAGAAGAGATGTTAGTCGAACTCGAAACTAAAGGAGCGCGCCGCTCGAAGAAAAAAGAAGAAGAGCAACAGCTTCCCCTATTTGAGGCGCCTGTAGCGATCCACCCGGCGCTCAAAGAACTAAAAGAGCTCGATATTAACAGCATAACGCCGATCCAGGCGCTCCAAAAATTAGCGGAGTTAAAAAACCGATGATCCTTTCCGATTGCTTAAGTTCTACCTCTTTCGATTTATTAATCGTGGCTTTTACAAAAGCTAATTTAGACAGCAAATATATGGACTACCGAAAAGTTACTGAAAACATCAACCTGATGGTAGAAAAAATTTTCGAGTCTTTGTCTCTGCAAATTAGCATAGATCGCTCTCAATCTTATTATGTAAAACCGGCTACCTTTCTTCTGGAATTCAAAGACCCAACAAATCTATGGAAAAGGATGAAAGCGGATCCTCTTATGGATACCTGGACCATTTCTCCCCCTTTTATACGGCTCGAACGTTCTAAAGAGCTATTGGCTTTACGGATAAAACTCTGTTTTTTTCGGTTATATCAAGGGGCTCAGATTAGAGAACAGCCCCCCTCTCTGTTTTCTTCCTACCGAGTCCCCGACCACGAAAGTTTTAACCCCTTGGACTGCGTCAAAGCGCCCGCGGTTCAACGCGGTCCAAGGGATCAAAACTTTCGTGGTCGGGGACTACTCTCCCTTTTTGGAATCAAAAAAGAGGAGCTTCGTCCCCGCGTACAAGAGAGGAACTTCCCCACTACTAGCTATGCCCTCTTTTTAGCTCGGGAAAAACGGGCGGCCCAGCAGATCTTTTTTGCCGAGGCCATTGCTCTCTGTTCGTTGCATACACACCTTATGGAATGGGGATATAGCGTTAATAAAAAACAAAGGCCAGGTGATTTAGCCGTCTATTTTAACGATGACACAGGACTTCCCTGCCATGTAGGATACTGTCTGCCTGACAAACTTATTGCCTCCAAGTGGCACGCCACAGTCCCCCCTTATGAGCACGCTCTTTTCGATTGCCCCTTTTTTGATAAACCTGTAGTTTTTTTCCGACAAGAAAACCCATGACTTTCGACCCCCAAACGCTCAGTCTCTATCCCGATCGGCCCGGCGTCTACCTGATGAAAGACGAGAACGGACGCGTTTTATACGTAGGAAAGGCGAAAAACCTACGGGTCCGTTTACGGCAATACTTTAACGAAACGGATCAGAGGGAAATGATCCCCTATTTAATATCTCAAATCACAGTCATAGACACCATTGTAGCCCTCACAGAAAAAGACGCTCTGATTTTAGAAAACAATTTGATCAAGCAGCATAAGCCCAAATATAACGTCTTATTAAAAGATGATAAAACCTTCATTAGCTTAGTTGTCACCCGGCATAAATGGCCCATGATCTCCATTGTCCGCTATAAAGGGGCCCCTAAAAACGAGGGGACAGTTTTCGGTCCTTACACGAGCGCCTGGGCGGCTCGGCAAATGTACGAGCTTATCTTACGCCTATTCCCCTTGCGCCAATGCTCCGATGCAGAATTCGCTTCCCGCACAAGACCGTGCCTCCTGTACGAAATCAAGCGGTGCGTGGCCCCTTGCGTGGGTAAATGCACTGAGCAAGAATATGGAACCCTGCTAGAATCGGCTACCCGGATCTTAAAAGGGCAAGATCGGGACATTTTGAGTATGCTGAAAACCGAGATGGAAAAGGCCTCTGAAGCTCTCGAATTTGAAAAAGCGGAAGAGCTCCTGACCACCATCCGCCAGATTGAGAAAACAAACGAAATCCAACACGTGCAAGGGGCCGATATCGGCAATTGCGACGTCATCGCTCTATATCGGGAAGGGACCGCAATCGTAATCAGCCAGCTTATCTTCCGCGAGGGAAAACTCACCGGCTCCGAGCACTTTAGCTTCCACCTCATCATCTCAGACGATGCCGAAATTATCGGATCGTTTCTCTTCCAGCACTATAAAAACAGCCTCTCTCCTCCCCAAGAAATCGTGATCCCCTTCGAATTGTCCGAGCAAGAGGCTCTCGAAGAGATCCTCTCCGAGTCGGCGGGCAAAAAAGTGACGATCCGGCATCCGAAAAAAGGGAAAAAAAAGGATCTCGTCGAAATGGCGCTTCGCAACGCCGAGGCGCAATTCGCAAAAGAGCAGGACGCCCGCTCGCTCAAAGAAAAAATGCTCCTCGATCTCCAAGAGGCCCTCCACCTCACCCGCTACCCGCGACGCATCGAATGTTTCGACACCTCGAATATCTCCGGTACCGATCCCGTGGCCAGCCTCGTCTGTTTTGAATTGGGAGAAAAAAATAGATCCCGCAGCCGCCTCTTCAAAATCAAAGGGCACGTCAAAGCAGACGACTACACGGCGATGCGCGAGGTGATCCGCCGCCACTTTGTCCGGGAAAAAGAGAAAAACGATTTTTGCGACCTCCTCGTGGTCGATGGAGGCAAAGGGCAGCTCAATCTAGCCCTTGAGGTGTTTCAAGAGCTCCAGATCGCCTCTGTGGATGTGATTGCACTGGGGAAAGAGGAGGCCCGCCACGATAAAGGGCTAACCCAAGAAAAAATCTATCTTCCCCACCGCAAAGATCCCCTCCTCTTCGATCTGAGATCTCCTCTGCTATTCCTCCTCCAAAAAATACGGGATGAGGCCCACAGAACAGCCATTGAGTACCACCGCAAGCGCCGCTCCAAAAGGACTTTTTCTAGCGAATTGGATGAGCTCGAAGGGATCGGACCCATTAAAAAGCAAAGGCTTTTGCACCATTTCGGAAGCGTCAAAGCAATCCGTAACAGCGATGCGGAAGAATGGAAAAAAGTGAAGGGACTCAATCAGCGAGATATAGAACGACTCTCCCGATGGAAATCGGGAGAGCCGTTAGAATGATTTACTAGTAACGTGACTTTGTGGATAACGTGCCGTCTTCTGATTCCCAGTTTGAACGTAAAAGTGGGGCTGACTCGCGGTCATCTCCTAATTCCAGGTCTAACTCTAGCGGTTCTAAACCATCATAGAGATAAGGATCAACAGGGGTAGAATCAAACGAATCATCAAGTAATTTTTTAGCGTGAGTCTGTGGGCAAATTTTCTTAATAAGTAGGCCTGTCCCAATTCCGGCAACTAAAGCGCCTAGAGATGTTAGAATTAGGCCGCCAATTACCATTTTCCCCGATGACGTCATGTAAGTCACAATATGAGAGCCAATCTTGACCCCATCAAAAAGACTTCCACCCACTGCACCACCCGCCGCTAACCCTATTCCTAGAACAACAACAGCTAAACCTACTACCACAAGGGCAATAGCGATGTTTTTTTGGTTTTTGCCTACCCATTCTTTTGACTGCGCAAAAAATGACGGCGATAATTCCTTAGAATTATAATCAGAAAACTCCGATACATTATTCATATAAACTCCATTATTATTTGTTTAGTTTCGAGTATTATATCAAATTAATTGTTTATTTACAATAAACAATTAATTTTAATTTTACATGATAATTAATGTAAATTACAAGTAACTAAATATAAATAACTTGGAATTTTTGCTGGAAATTAATTTTTAATGACTACAGAAAAAGACTTATTATAACCGAAGCGGCTCTGCAGAAGCTTCGTCAACTCCTTCTCCGCGAGGACGAGCACCTCTTCCGATTCTAGAGGGACAAAGAGAGCCACTGTAAGCTCTAGCCGTTTACTGCCTAAAATTTCTAATCGCTCTAAGGAAATCTGCTGAGGAAATTTCTCTTGGAAACACCCCTCGACGGTACTTCGAATCACAGATTCGTCCACCTCTGTTAGGTGGCGCCCCATAGAAAGGCGCAAAAACTTCCCCTGGCTTAGGCTGTAAAAGCCCACAAAGAGGAGAAAAGCTATAGAAAAAAGGGCGATGCCAATCCATTGGCATAGATCGGGAGCTCCTAAGACAATATCTGCTGTCTGAACGCGTAGGAGCCCCAGATGAGGCAGGCTCACAAAAAAAAGCCCCGCTAGGAAAAAAGAGGAGACGACGAAAAGATGCAACGTCGATATGAGAGCCTGCCTAAAGGTCATTAAAATGCCTCTTCAAATTCAGCGCCGCTAGCCACAGCCGCTTCTTCATCCGAAGGTGCTGTATCTCCTGGAGGAAGGATCAGATCTTTGAAAATGACGTGAACGTGAGCTACATGAAGCCCCGTCCAGCGGCTCACCTCTTCAACGAGCTTCGTTTGGATCTCTTCAGCTTTTTCCGGAATTGAGATCCCATACTGGATCTTGATTTCAACGCGGATATTGACCGAGTGTTTTTTCTGGTCTTGATCGACATGGATCCCCTTAACCCGCTCAAGTTCGCGGCCGAGTAAACTGTCAAAGAGATTCCCTTCTAAGAGGCCAATCCCCTCAATTTTAGCCAGACACTGCAAGGCAATCGCCTGAAAAACGCGGGTTTCGACGTCTCGGATAAAGACGGTATCGGGGAGCTCAATCTCCCGGGTATCCATATTTTTTAATTGCTCGTACATAGCACACCTATATGATCAAGAATGAGTATATCAAATAAGAGTAAGCATGGAAACTTTTTCTCGACTTTGGTATACTTTCCCTATATGGCAGGCTCATGTTTTCAATAGATCCTAAAACCGCTCTTTTCTGCTCTTTCCTCGTCGGCTCACTTTCGGCCTATTTGGCCCATCGGCAAGGGAAAAATCCCTACAAATGGTTTCTCATCGGATTTCTTTTTGGGACGCTAGGAATTATCGCCATTTTCTTGGCTCCTAAGTCCAAAAGGACAAAAAAACTCCCCGTACCCAAACCAGAACCGCGGATTGTGGGACCTCGAGACAAATTTTGGTACTACCTAGACGCAGACCACCAGCAAATGGGGCCTGTGAGCTTTGTGGCTCTCAATAGAGACTGGAAAGAAGGGAAACTCCCCTCGGCGACTTTTGTGTGGCATGAGGAGCTTCCTAACTGGAAGCCCCTTCATGAGCTGATTCAACACTAATCTATTTTTCGATGTGTTTATTCAAGCAACCGGCAAGTTTGAGCATGTCGACCGGTTTTTTTCCGATAACTTCAGATAATTTTTTATCGGGATTGATCATTCGTCTGTTTT
The DNA here is from genome assembly GCA_003151315.1 of Parachlamydiales bacterium. Classification (GTDB taxonomy): domain Bacteria; phylum Chlamydiota; class Chlamydiia; order Chlamydiales; family SM23-39; genus SZAS-17. The sequence goes on along the minus strand of PLXF01000153.1, from coordinate 17,825 downwards.
TTGTGTCTTGGCACTTATGGGATTTGATGTATTCCCACAATTTTTTGACGATTAGCGGGCGAGTTAATTTTTTCGAACCGCAGATCTCTTGAAGTTCAGGAGAGAGAGAATAGGACATTTGTGTCAGTCCTGACTTTCTCTTGGCTCCCGTTTTTTTCTTAACCGCTTTTTTAACAGCCGCTTTTTTAACAGCCGCTTTTTTTCTTGGTTTTGCTTTAACTTTCGCTTTTGCTTTAACTTTGGCTTTGGCCATAAATTCCCCTGTTTGAAGTCTTATGAAATTTGCTTAGCAGCATTTCTCATCTTCTAATAAGGGAATTAATAAGTTTCGACAATTTCTGCAAGAATTTTTTTGAAAAGAGCCCCTTTTTGAGGCTCTATTTTGTCAGAATTACCAGCTAGCCTTCACAATTCCTGGAATTAAACCCTGATTGNNACTCGCGGAAGCAGAGACGGGAGAGTTTAAATTTCCGGAGGAATCCTCGGGCACGGCCTGTCAATTGGCAGCGATTGCGTAGGCGGACAGGGGAAGAGTTTTTCGGCATTTTATTGAGAGAGTCTACGGCAGCAAGGCGCTCTTCGACCCCTTTATTCATGTCGTAAATAACTTTTTTTAACTGCTCGCGCTTATCCCACTTATTTTTCACCATTCTTTCGCGCTTTTTTTGCTTAGCGATGGAAGATTTTTTTGCCATTCCTGGATCCTTATTTCTTGCGGGCAGGCCCTTTCTGGCGCTGCTTACGGTTTGGGTCTTTCTTATTGATTACATAAATTCGTCCCTGACGACGGACGATTTTGTCCCCTTTCGACGGGTCGGCTTTAATGGATGCACCAACTTTCATGATTTCCTCTTATTCTGAAAGCAATCAGTTATACCCGTTTCCCACATTCCCTTCAACCAATTTTCCTCAAACCCTCTGCAGATGATTGAACTTTAACACCCGTTCGGTTATGCTGATTAGTACAAATTAATTTTTAACAGTCGGATGAAGAGTCATGAAACGCACATACCAACCCAGCAAAACGAAACGAAAAAAATCTTTAGGATTCCGCGCGCGGATGAAAACCCCCGGGGGCCGCAAAGTGATCAGCCGCCGCCGCCGAGCAGGCCGCAGAAAGCTAGCCGCTTGAAGTTCCCCAAAACCTCCCGCCTGACTACCCGTCGGGAATTTGTCCACCTACAAAANNCAAAGGGGGGGAAAGCGTCTGGTGGGAAAACTGATTTGCATCGACTACCGATGGGCCTCCTCAGGAGGTCCGCGGCTAGGGATCACCGCGTCTACTCGCTATGGAGATTCCCATGAGAGAAACCGGTTTAAGCGCCTCGTTCGCGAGGCGTTTCGCACTTCCCTCCCTTCTCTCCCCCCCCACATCGAAGTAAACGTAGTACCCCGCCAAAGGGCAAAAGGGGCCACTTCACAGCTCGTTCAAGAGGAACTTCTTTCTCTGATTCAGCAGACAGCCCGATGAAAAAAAATCTTTTAAATCCCAACCAAGACCATGCGGTTCGAACGGTAAATGGGCGGGTCCTTATCTTAGCTGGGGCTGGAAGCGGCAAAACAAGGGTGATCGTCCAGCGGATCGCCCACCTCGTCGAAGAGCTCGGAGTTTCGCCTCAGGCGATCTTAGGCCTCACCTTCACCAATAAAGCGGCCGCCGAGATGAGACATCGGGTCGAAACGCTTATCGGCCCAAAAAAGACCAAACAGGTAACTCTTTCTACCTTCCACAGCTTTTGCATGCACATTCTCCGCAAAGAGATCGAAAAGCTCGGGTACACACGCCATTTTAGCCTCTATGACGAACGGGATCTCCAACGCATTATCACGCAATTAGCCCGAGAAATGTTAGGTCATGAAGGGGAGCTCCCCTCCTTAGCCCCCACAATCGCCGCTTTAGCTGAGGCGAGCAATGAAGGGCTTTCCGAAGAGGGGGCGCAAGGGGGCACCTGGCACGACCAATTTACCAAAGATCTCTATGTCCGGCTCCACTCCACCTTGCGCGCCTACAACGCCGTCAGTTTCGACAGCCTAATCACGCTAACGATCCGCCTTTTCGAAAACCACCCCGACGTTCTCGATCGGTACCAAGAACGCTTTCGCTATCTGATGATCGACGAATACCAAGACACAAATCAGGCACAATTTCGACTAGCCGAGCTCCTCAGCGCCAGATACCACAATCTCTGCGTCGTCGGCGATGACGACCAGTCGATTTACGGCTGGCGCGGCGCCGATGTGAAAAACATCCTCAATTTTAAATCCGACCACATAATCAAACTGGAGCAAAATTACCGCTCCGCGCGGACTATTCTCGAAGCGGCCAACGCGGTCATCCGCAACAACCAAAACCGGCATGGGAAAAACCTCTGGACCGCGCAAAGCGAAGCCGATCCGATCGAAATTTTCCATGCAGAAAATGAAGCCCTCGAAGCACAAGCGGTCGTCGATCGCCTCGTTGTACTCCACCAAACCAAAAATCTGAAATGGAAAGAGATGGCGATCCTCTACCGCTCCAACGCCCTTTCCCGCCATTTTGAGCTCGCTTTGATGCAAGCCCCTTGGCAAAAGGGGGAACATTGGGTGCGCGGCATCCCTTATGAAGTGTTTGGCGGCCTCGAATTTACCGAAAGGAGCGAGATCAAGGATATGCTCGCCTACTTACGCCTTATCGCCAACGAGCATGACCAAGAGGCGATTTTACGGATCGTCAACGTCCCCCGCAGAGGGATCTCCGATTCGTGCCTCGACGAGCTCACCCAAGAAAACCGTTCATTGGGAATCCCCCTTTGGAATCTTCTAGTGGACATCGCCGAAGGGAGAAAAGAGCTACCCAAACACCCGAAAGGAGCTGTAGGGATCCGCTCTTTTGTCGACATCGTCCGAACGGCCCAAGAAAAATTTAAAAAAAGGCCCCTCGCCGACACCTTGATTTGGCTCCTCGATAGGATCGATTACAAAAAAACGATCCACGACGATGTAAAAAGCGATAAAATGAGAGATTTTAAGTGGGAAAACGTGCAGGAGTGCGTCAACGCTCTAGCTCAATACGAACAGGAAATGCAAGAAAACCCTGAAGAGATCACCCTCCAACATTTTATTGCCAACACGACCCTCGCCCGCCAAACGATGCAGCACGAAAAGAAAAGGGGGAACGAAGATCGGGTCAATCTCATGACTCTGCATAGCGCCAAAGGGCTCGAATTTCCCGCCGTTTTTATCGTAGGACTCGAAGATCATATCCTTCCTCACGAAAAAAGTGTGGCACAAACAGGAATCGAAGAGGAGCGGCGCCTTTTTTACGTCGGGATCACCCGCGCCCAAAAATACCTCACTCTAAGTATGGCCAGATCTCGGATGCGAATGGGAAAAACCCACCCCACCAATCCCTCTCGCTTCCTCTTTGAAATCCCCAAAGAGCTCCTCAAACCCGTTTCTGCCAAGATACTCTCATGAGCACCCTAATCCTACGCCACCGCCGAGAAAATCTCAGTAAGTGCAGCTTAAGAGGGCTAGAAAAAAGGGGCGATCTCTCTTTCTACACCTACCCAACCGACCCCCTTCCTCCTCTAGCTAACTGCATCGTTTTAAAAGTGGGCGCTCCCCCTTTAACTGAGGCGGACGCCGCATCAGATCTTCTTCTCATCGACGGGACTTGGCGGCTCGCCTCGGTCATGGAACAACAGGTCTTAACGAAAAATCCAGCGCTGCAATTTCGCTCCCTTCCGGGAAATTGGAAAACAGCCTATCCCCGACGACAAACCGAATGCCCCGACCCGAGCGCCGGCCTCTCCTCCGTCGAAGCCCTTTTTCTGGCCTACCGTCTCCTGGGCCGCCCCACAGAAGGGCTTTTAGACAACTACTATTGGAAAGAGCCCTTTCTTGCCTTAAATGGCCTCTCTCTCTATTAATGCGATTATGGTAGAGACCTTTTTTCAGCACCTAGAGTCGCTCAACCACTTCATTTGGGGCCATATTGCCTTTGTTCTCATCGTTGGTCTAGGCGCCTATTTCTCCGTGCGCTCCCGTTTTTTCCAAGTGGTCCGCTTCCCCGCCATCTTCGCTTCTTTTATCGGGTTTTTCAAAGAGCAGTCAAAAACGCCCACTACACGAGGAATCCATCCCCTAAAAGCCTTTTTCGCTGCCATCGGCGGCTGTATTGGGATCGGCAACATCGTCGGCATTTGCACCGCCGTGCAATTGGGAGGACCTGGCGCCCTTTTTTGGACCTGGGTCGGCGGCATAGCCGGGATGCTCATCCAATACGCAGAGGTGTATCTCGGGATGCGTTACCGAATCAAAAACAGCCAAGGAAGTTACGATGGAGGACCCATGTATTTTCTCCCCGTGGCTTACAAGAACCTCTGGATCGCCCCTGTCGTCTGCGCTCTTTTATGCCTCTATGGCGTCGAAATTTTTATGTTTAACGTGATGGCCGATAGCATTTCGGTTAATTGGGATCTCAACCTCTATTGGGTCGTTTTCCTTCTCCTCGCCGCCGTCCTTTTCGTCGCACTAGGAGGGATCAATCGAGTCGGCGAAGTGTGCAGCGCAATTATCCCTCTCTTTATATTTTTCTATCTGATCATGGGTTTTTGGGTGCTATTCCAACATAGAGGAGAGCTCTTAGGCGCCATCCAGATGATTCTAGAGGGTGCTTTTCATCCCCAAGCCGCCATCGGAGGATTTGCGGGCGCCACCGTGATGCTCACCATTTCCATGGGCCTTTCCCGCGGAGCCTATTCAGGCGATATCGGCGTCGGCTACACCTCCGTGATCCACGCAGAGAGCAATACAACTCACATCAAACGACAATCTGCTCTGACCATCATCGCCGTTTTCCTCGATACTTTTGTCATCTGCACCCTAACCATTTTCCTAGTCCTAGTCACGGGGCTTTGGAAAAGCGGCATCGATGTATCGCTGATGGTGCAAGAGGTGCTCGGGCTCCACTTCCCCCTCATGCACCTCTTCATGCCCTTTTTCCTCTTCCTCCTAGGCTACACCACCATCCTCGCCTATTTTGTCGTGGGGGTAAAATGTGCCAAATTCATCTCCCCCAAATGGGGCCCCATCATCTACTACCTCTATGCCTCCATAGCCCTCCCCCTCTTCGCCTTCGTCGACGCCACCCAGGCATTTCTAATCATGTCTCTTTCAGGAGCTTTCTTACTGATTATCAATCTGTTAGGTATTTTCTTATTACGGAAAGAAGTCGATTTTGGGCTGGATTAAAACTTTTACGTTTCAATTAAATAATTTAATAATACAATTAACGTTATTTTAATTTACTTTAAGGTTTGCTCTTGTTAAAATTAATGCTTAATTAACCGAGGAAAGTCGATGAGCGCAAATATCGTAGCAACAGTTTTAGCCAATACCTATCCAAGAATGACTCCCCTCCGTCCTAAATCTGAAGACTCTTGGCTAATGACTGCAGGAAAGGTAACCGCCTTGATTCTCACGATTATCCCCGTTCTCCTCATCTCTCTAGTCGCTTATGCTATCATTGGGATAAAAAACTGCGTTACATGCGCTCCTCGTCAGCCAAAGATCGCTCTCAACGATGAGCCAGCCGAAGATTCCCCCGCACCTGAGAACGACGTACCTGAAAATAACAGACCCATACCTCAAGCGCCTCCAGAGCCAGTAAAACAACCGGATATCGAAATCACACATAAACCCTTGTTTGACGCGTCTGAACAAATGCAAGCATATCTCAGAAACAATTTCGGCTTTGTGCAAAAACAAATCGATGCTCACCTCCCTCCACAAGGGATTACCATAAACGGCATCGTGTACAAGAAAGATTCGCTGTTCTCCGAGTTCATACTTCTAAAACAAAATGTTGCCTCTATTTCAAAAAGAGCTTTATTTATCCTCTACTTATTGAAAATTAAAATCGATTTCAACGCGCAACGTTTCAAAGAAACAGAATGTGAAATTGGGGCTTTTTATGTATCCGAAAAAGCTTTTTCTGCACTAATTGTACAGACATGCTCTACGCAAGAAGAACCTACATCTTTACATCAAATTAGAACAGAGGTTAATCCTCAAAGCGCTACATCTAAAATCATCCCGTTAAACAATTCTGAGCCAAGCTTAAATATCAGAGACCTTCCTTTCCAGCTTCCCCCAAGCGCTATCCCCCTTTCCAGCGTGCAGCCTCAGATAATGGCCCAGATTAAGGATGAGCCACCTGAAATTAGGGATTCTGCAGAGCTCCCCTTAAACAATCCTGAGTTAAATATCAGAGAGCCTTACGTCCAATTACCGGAAAAGGCAACCCACCTTTCCTATACTCCCGCTCTCATTATGAACCACCAATTCGCACATTTTGATGTAGCTTCTCAAGCATTACAATCTATTCAGAACTTAGACGTACTATTTAATGGCGATAGAATACCTTTCACCTACGATAACTTCAAAAATTTTGTAACTGATAATGCCGAGAAACCGGGTGTAAAAAAAATTACATGCATAATTTACCTAGCTCGTCAACGTGCTATCGATGCATTGAAAAACAAGTACCGATTAGAAAATATAAAAGAAAAAGAAACACTTTTAGAAATAAACTATACTGAAATCGACGATTATAAAATAACTATCACATCTACGTTTGAGAAATATCGCCTTACCTCAATCATAACTCCCCACATGGGCGCTATGGTTTACTACGAACACATACCATCCCCAGAAGCATGGCAATTAGTGCAAAGCCCGCTAGGCTCAAAATAGGAAACGAGATCCAGCCGAAGAGGAGAAAGACCGATTCGGTGCAGCTTGATTTTTCTCCACAAAGCGCCTGTACGCGCAACGCCGGGATATAGGTTTCTACTATCTGGTAAAGGGCGAATAGCCCCCCTAAAATCGCGAGCGCTATGCCGTAAATGGCGCTATTGTAATCCTCCCGATACGTTCCCATCCCTAATAAAATCACTAAAGGAAAGAGGAATATCCGCTGATACCAGCACAGATGACACGGCTCGTATCGGAGCAGCTCGCCAAAATAGAGACTGATCAGAAGCCCGCACAAAGCAATCACCCAAGCAAAATAGAGAGCGTAACTTTTTAGCCCGTTCATCGTGGCACTCCTCTCATCACATAAGGGCGAATATACTCGATTGAAGTGGTGGGAACCAAAACCCCATTCACATACAAGGCGGGAAGTCCTACCCGATGGCCCATTGTATCTCGAATCAACGACAGATTTTTTTCCACCTCATCCAAGCAGTTTTGGGTTTCTATACACACTTGGAGCTTCACCAAATCAATTCCCCCCACCTCTTCCGCCACCTCTAACAGCTCGCCGTTGCTAAGAGCCTTGTCTTCAGGATATTGAAACAGTTCCTGAATGTAATGGAAATAGCGGTCGGGGGCAATTTTTTGGACGGCGATCGCCGCATTCGCTAAAGCTTTTGAGCCCTCAATCACCTGAACCGGAAAGATCAGAAATTTAGCCATCCCCTTTTCAATGAACTCTTTATTAATTTCGGGCAAAATCGACTCGTTGAAAATTTTACAGTGCTTGCAATAGAAATCTTCAAACAGAACCATCTCCACGGGCGCACTGTTTGCCCCCAAAAAGGGGAGACCCTCTGTCTTGAAAGAGAGAGGCTTAGGAGTGTAGCTCCAATGAAAAATCGACACCACCACCGCCAACAGCACAGACAAAGCGGTCGTTCCTAGCACTAATCGTTGTGGAAATTTCAGAGCCATAATTCTCTCATACAAAAAAGTTGAATATGAGGGAAGCGGCTCGTTATTAAAACAATTCGGCGCCATTCCTCCAGAGCGCTTGACTTTTAGCTCTATTTCCCCTACGCTGAGAACTTTAATAAGAGATGGTCCGTGGATTCGGACTTCGTCGCTTTTCGAGTTCTTTTGGACCGATTTCCCGCCCCTTTTCAAAAAATGGGGAGAAAATAGGTCAAAATAATCCCAAAAACCGACGAAAGCCAAATCCCTGAGACAGTCCCAAGGATAGTTTTATACTTTCAGTGCAGCCTAAAATCTATACTGTCGATGAGCATGGGATATCCCCTGACAAAATCGATTCCCACGCCTTCTATGTGATTGAAAAGCTTCGCCAAGCTGGATATTCAGCCTATCTAGTCGGCGGTGGCGTAAGAGATCTCTTACTTAATCAAAAACCGAAAGATTTTGATATCTCCACCTCGGCCCAGCCTGAGGAAATTAGAGCTCTTTTCCGCAACGCAATTTTGATCGGGCGCCGATTTCGCCTCGCTCATATCCGATTTGGGAAAAAAATCATTGAGGTTTCCACCTTCCGCTCCGGCGACACAGAAGCGGCCGATCTGATCGTCCGAGACAATCAGTGGGGCAACGAAGAGCAAGACGTCTTAAGGCGCGATTTCACCATCAACGGCCTCTTTTACGACCCTGAGCACCAGACGGTGATCGATTATGTGGATGGATATCAGGATGTAGGAAAACGGATTCTGCGCACAATCGGCCAACCCGATCTCCGCTTTATCCAAGATCCGGTCCGGATGATCCGGCTGATTAAATTCTGCGCGAGATTCCATTTTGAAATCGACGGTCCTACTCATGAGGCCTTGCTCAATTGTAAAGACGAGATCGTAAAAAGCTCCCCTGCTCGGATTCTGGAAGAGCTCCTCCGGATGCTCGAATCGGGCGCCTCAAAACCCTTTTTCTATCTGCTTAATCAATATGGCCTCTTGAGACTCTTACTCCCCTCGCTCTCGAAATATTTAGATCAAGACAGCCACCAATTGATTATGCAGCTCTTAAGTGAAATCGACGCTGAAATCCCTAAACATTCTCAGCCTATCGACCGCTCCATGCTCCTTTCTGCACTCCTTTTCCCTCTCCTGCACTCCCATCTTCATATGCGGGTCCAAGAGACGAACAGGATGCCCCATTTAGGGCTTATCTGCCAAGAAGCGGAAACGGTGATCGATCGGGTTTTCGCCCCCTTTTTCCAACTCCCTCGCCGGATGCGCGGCTGCATGAGCTTTATCTTGGCCTCCCAATACCGCTTTGTCCCGCTCGATGGGCGCCTACGCAAGCCTAAACCCACGAAAGATCCCCTCTTTCCTTTAGCGCTCCACCTATTTAAAATCCGTTGTGCGTTAGAGCCCGATCTCCTGTCCCATTATACCTTGTGGACCGAAGCCTCCTTTGCCTCTCACGAAGAGAGCGACGATGAACTCACCTCTCAAGAGCCCGAGCCGCAAAAACGGCGTAGGCGCAGGAGATATCGTAGATCGTGAAACCCTCCCTCGCGTGCGCCTCCATTTCGGTAGCTCCCGACCTTTCCCTCTACCATGTAGGGCCCTCTTTAGATCATGGTCCCCTCCCCTCCATTTTTTACTTCGCCCTTTCAGGCCCCGATACCCTTTGTGTAGACCCCTATAACCAACCGGTCCAATTTCTCTCCGATCGGATGGTCCGCTTTTTCTCCCTGACCCTCCCCGCTCACGAAAACAACCTCCCTCCCCAACAAGCCATTGGGACGTGGGCAGAAGAGATGGGCCGGGGCATTGACCGTTTAAGCCCCTTTTTAGACGCGGTGCAACAGTGCATCGAATTTGCGATCCATGAACGATTTGTCGATCCCCACCACTTAGGCGTTGCCGGTTTATCGCGCGGAGCTCTCATCGCCTCTCACGTAGCCGCTCGAGATAAACGGATCCGCTTCATCCTCCAATTTGCCCCCCTGACAACGCTCAGCACCAGTAAAGAGTTCTGTTCTCTGACAGACGATCCCCTCGTCCGCTCATTCGATGCCATCCACACAGCCCCTTTTATCTACGACCGACATACACGCCTCTATATCGGCAATCACGACACATTAGTCTCCACCCGTTCCTGCTTCAATTTTTGTACCACTTTAGTTGAAGAGGCGCGCAAAGCCCAAATCAGCACACCCCAAATCGAAATGATCATTAGCCCCTCTATCGGACACAAAGGGCACGGCACCCCTCCGGAAATATTCCAACAAGGGATCCAATGGTTAGGGAGTAGCTTAAATCGTGGTTGATCTATTTATTCTAGCTGCGGAGCCAAGTGGCGACGCGCACGGTGCACGCCTGATCGAAGAGCTCCTCGCCAAACACCCCGACCTAAAAATTAGCGCTATAGCAGGGCCTAAAATGCGCGCCTTGCCCATCGAATGCGTTGGACGTATGGAAGATCTTCAAGTGATGGGATTTATCGACGTCCTCTGGGCACTGCCCCGCATCGCGCACCACTTCTTTTCGATCCGCAATACCATTTTAACGCTGAAACCCAAAGCCGTTATTTGCATCGACTACCCCGGATTCAACCTCCGGATGGAAAAATCGCTCCGAAAAAAAGGGTTTACCGGAAAGCTCATCCACTACATTTGCCCCTCCGTTTGGGCTTGGGGGAAAAAAAGGGTCCCCAAAATGGCCCGCACCCTCGATCTTCTCCTCTCGATCCTCCCCTTTGAAAAATCTTTTTTTCAAAAAACAAAACTCCCCGTCGAATACATTGGCCATCCCCTCATAGACGCGGTCAAAAACCACCCGGAACAGGCCGATTTTCGAACCACCTACCAACTCACAGGCAAAATCCTCGCCCTTTTTCCCGGCAGCCGCAAAGGGGAGATTGAACAAAATTTCCCCCTCCAACTTGAAGCGGCCCGCCGCCTCTGCAGCCTCGACCCTCAGCTTCAGGTCGCCATTTCGGTCTGTTCCAAAGAACGGGAGGCGCAGGTATGGAGCATGGCTGGACTTAAAGCCATTTGTATACCCCCAGAACACACCTACGATTTAATGCGCCATAGCCATCTAGCCCTAGCCAAGTCGGGAACTGTCACCCTCGAATTGGCCCTGCACGAAGTACCCACCGTCGTCCACTATGCCATTAAACCGATCGATCTATTTTTAGCCCAAAAAATCTTCAAAATCAACCTACCTCATTACTGCATCGTCAACATCATCGCCGAAAAGCGGATTTTCCCCGAACTCTACGGTCCCCGATTTACCCTCAATAACTTAGTAGAGGCTGCCCAAACTCTTCTAAAAAATTCTACGGCCTGTAGAAACGGCTGTATGGAAGTGAAAAAAATACTTGGCAACCAGCCAGCGAGCCAGATTGCAGCAGAACGGATCTCTTCCTTGATTTATAAATAGAACTGCGTTAAATTATTCTCTAATTTAGAAAAAGATCCCTATGTCGGAAACATTTAAAATTTACATTGATCGCCTCAGAGGCGGAACGACCCAAAAGATCGACGCTCTGCTAGATCCCGCTTTCCTCGATGTCAACGAACCCGATTTGCGGTTTGCTCAGCCTGTGCGCGTCCACGGAGAGGCCTATCTAACTGACGAACACCTAGTGATCCACCTCAAGGCAAAAGCTACAGCGAACATTCCTTGCGCTATATGCAACACGCCTACCGAAACCGAAATATCAGTAGACAATTTTTACCATACAGAAATGCTTCAGGAAATCCGGTCAGGCGTATTCGATTTTACCGAAGTGCTGCGCGAGGCGATCCTCATCGAAGTTCCCCGCACCCTCGAGTGCAACCAGGGCAAATGCCCGGAGAGGGAAACGATCAGCCCCTATTTGCGCAACACCAAAAAATCGGACAAAACGACCCACTTTCCTTTTACAGATCTTTAACAATTAGGAGATAATCACCATGGCAGTACCACGCAACCGCGTCTCAAACGCGAAGAAAAACTCACGGCGTTCGCACCACGCGAAAAAACCGAAAAACCTATCGGCCTGTTCCAATTGCGGCAAACACCGTCTTCCCCACCGCGTCTGCCCCTCTTGCGGCCATTACGGCAGCCGAGCTATAGATGTTGCGAACTAAGCCGATTCGGATTGGGTTTGACCTTATGGGGAGCGACAACGCCCCCGAGCTGCTTTTGCAAGCGGCCCAAGCCCTTTCTTTATCTGGACACGTCCAACTCCTAGCGATTGGCTCCTCTTCGCTCCAACACCTCGCAGCGCCTCTCTCTTTTCATCCAGCAGAAGAGGTGATCGGGATGGAGGAGCCTCCCCTCTCAGCTGTCCGTAAGAAAAAAAACAGTTCCCTCTGCGTAGGCCTACGCCTCTTAAAAACAGGACAAATCGACGCCTTTGTTTCTGCAGGGAACACCNNCCGGCATCTTAAGGCCTGCTCTTCTCGCCCTAATGCCCACGAAAAAGCACCCCGTCGCGGTTTTAGATGTGGGAGCTGGCGTAGAGGTCAAAGCCAAACACCTTCTCCAATTCGCCTCAATGGGAGCGGCCTACCAAAAAGCCCGCGGCATAAAAAAACCTCTCGTCGGCCTGCTTAATATCGGATCAGAAGCGCTCAAAGGAACCTCCGAGCTTAGACTTGCCTACCGAGATCTCCAATCGCTAACAGACGCCCCTTTCACCTTTGCCGGCAATATTGAAGGGACCTCCGTATTCAACGGCGACGTCGACGTCCTCGTCACCGACGGCTTTACTGGAAACGTCTTCCTAAAAACAGCCGAAGGGTTAGCGACGCTAATCCTCGATCGCCTCTATACCCACATTTCCCCCCAAGACCTGCAAAAGATCGAGCCGCAACTGCTCGACCTACGCCACCGCCTCCACTACGCCGAGTACCCCGGAGCGCTCCTCGCCGGCGTCAGAGGGGTCGTGATCAAATGCCACGGCTATTCCACCCCTCAAGGCTTCGCCAAAGCCATCCGAGGAGCCGCCGAACTCGTCGAAGAGGGCTTTCTAGATATTTTCCAAGCTTTAACAAAAAAATAAGCTCAACAAATACTTAACCATCTAAACTTTTAATAATTATCCATAACGTGGATTGTGCAATGCATTATCACATTTAGGACAAATAACCATCGCCGTTTTAGATACCGATTCCCAGGCATCTATGCAGTCAGGGCACATTAGCCATTTGTCATCTAGAACTGTAGCAATTGAAGTCACAGCTTTATCAGATTCTTGCAAATACTGTTCCAAAACATGAGATATCAATTTTCTTATCTCAACAACAGATTCCTCGATGATTTCTTTTTCATTCCGGCTAAAGCCATCGACATTTGCGTCATCATTTACAGCGTAAATAGTTTCTAAATTCAACCAATAACCCCGAAGCCGCGCAACCCTACTCGAGTCCTCTTCCAAAGAACTCAATAAACCACCCAACTCGTTGGTCAAACAAAAGAGAGAGTGCATATCAAGCGATGCCAAATCAGTACAAACTGATCTTGAAAGCATCAAATGAAAAATCGCCCTGTCTAACTTATTCATGAATCCAAACAATGTATAATATTAAAATTCAACAAAATCAAAAAACCGCTTTATTTGATTTAGAGGAACTTTCATATCGCCTCTATCCCTGATCTTTTATCTTTCGAGGTTAGGCAAGTCTTTTGGATGCAGCCATACTGCGATAAGCTCTTCTCGATCCATTGTTGCGACACAATTAGGGGAAAATTCGATTAAATTTCTGCCTTGGATTGTAGGATTGCCGATACAAACCCAGCCTTTTCCCTTATTTATATATATCGGCCATCTGTTGTTTTCATTTAGCCTATAAGAAATATCTAAAGTAGGAGGCTTATCAAGTAAAGCAACAAGTGTGCAAGTTTTATATTCCACAGGAACTTGATCTGTTTTCTGATATTCAATCAATGGGCAGAACCCCCATACATACATAATTTTTCCTTCATGATCGATTTCTAGCTGTAAATCGTTAATCATAATTGATGAATCTCCCGTCCCATCCAGAGGTTCCACATCAAAAGAATAGTCTTCGGCACGATAAACAAGTGAAAAATTTTGTTCTTGTTGGGAGTCTTGAGTAAAAAATCTCATCTTTTATCCTCTTTTAGACCTATCGGGCCTGCTTGAAAAGTAGAGGAAAGAAGTTTACTTCCCAACCTAAAAAAGTGCTTCATTTCTATTTTTACCTTCAATAATTTGTGGGGATTCCGATTTCTGACATCGTTATATGACTGAATTTGTTTATGTCCCTCTTTAATAGCTCTGGGATTATTTGGTTTTAACTCACAGAGTTTACCACTTGGGATGTCAATGAAGCCAATCCGTGGTAGCAAATAAGTAAACTTCACCCTTTCGTTAACTACACGTTTTCTTCGGCAACTTCTATATCTGCTAAATTTCTCAGAACAATGTTACTGATTTTGTTTTTTTTTAAAATTTCAGCGGCTTTTTTTGTAATAATCGTTCCAAAATAATCTTGAGGCAGAAAAAAATCAGATCCATCCCATTCTTCCAATCCAACGTATAACCCTTTATAATACTTCCATAAAGGACCGCCTTCCAAAATGCGTTTATGTATGATTGCGCTCTTCCGATAATCAATAGGGCCGCAGCGGCCGGTAATCGAAAAGCCATCATAACCTAAAATTTGGTCTCCATTTTTATCAAACAAGCGGACTGGAAAAACCTCCCATCCTGAGAGTTGATTTTCAATTAAAATGTTTTTCATTTGATTCGAAATTAAAAATAAAGTTGCGGTTCCAGTTCCTAAAACGTCTTTTAATTTATTGCCACTCTCTTTTTTAAAATTAACCGGGAATGAAATTCCTTTATAATCAGCCATTAGTAATCTATGAAAGCACACCATTTCATGAGCCGAAGGCATAAGATCTATTATTTCAAATTGGGCAATTTCCTGGGATATAATACTAAAATCATAAAATTCATTAAATTTCATTGCATCACATCTGAAATGATTAAAAAATATTTTAAATATCCGTTATCGAAATTTCCACATTTGACACGTTCATTAAATCAAGGTTTGAAATATTACTTTTATTTAATATGTCGGCAACTTTAGACGTTATAATCACAAAAAACCATCCCTGAGACAGGAAAAAATCGGCTCCATCCCATTGCTCCTGTTCAAAAACAAGACCTCGGAAATATTTTCTTAAGGGAGCAGCAGGCCTTTGACGTTTCTCTATTATTTCACTTTTTGCAAAATTTAACGGCCCGCAACGCCCGGTAATCGAAAACCCGTGATATTGATATATTTCATTTTCTTTCTTGTCAAAAATTTGTACAGGAAATGTTTTCCACCCGGTTAGTTGATTTTTCATTAAGATTTCTCTTAATTTATCCGAGATCAAAAACAGATTCGCATGTCCAGTATCTAAAATGTCTAGAAGTTTCGTCCCATATTCTTGCACAAAGATTACCGGGAATTGAATATTTTCATAATTTCCCATAATCAGTCGGTGATGATCAAATAAACCCTCCTGAGAACCATTCTGATCTAGATTTAGTGGTTGAGCTTGAAATGTACTAGAAATAAGTTTGCTATTAAAAATAAAAAAATCAGTCATATCCATTTTAAAATCCCAACGTAAAACTATAATCTTCAGATAATTCTCTAGCCTTCGCTAGAGTTTCATCCAATGCTCGATTTTTAGCAAAAAAATTATCCCATTTTTTATTATATTCCCTTGCTTGATTTCTGTGACTTCCTTTTTCCCACCAGGATCCATACTTAGGATGATGAATATTTATGCCCGTTTTTGTAAAATCTTTAGCAAATTTTTGAGGAAATACATGATGCGCTTCATGTCCAAGTCCAGGACTTATACCAGTCTGGCGAATTAAATTTTTACGAAAATTCTCTTTGTTGAGTTTTAGTAATTTCTGTGAAGTATCTGTCGCAGAAAACCGAAACCTTAGCTTTTCCAACTTCGTAGACGCACCAACAATTCGTCCCCCTATCGCAAAGGCGCCTTTTGTCGATCGAAGTATACCTGCACCGATAGCCGCATCGCTAGCAAAATCACCAATGAAATTTCCCATTTTATAACCATTCAAAAAATCAGGACTATTCCATTGAGGCTTCACTACTGAGCTTAGTGCGCTCGTCATTTGTCTAGTAAAAGGCCGACAAAATTCATTTGAAAATGTTGTGGCTTGATGGGGAGTAATCCAATCGCCTCCGCCTCCTATGTATGTAACCGCAGATACTGCTGAACGGATATAATCTTTCGCAAAATTATTTATTCCCCATGCTATTCCTCGAAAACAATCCTGTTTAGCTTCACGACTCATTTCCCATTCGGGGTGACCTGATACAGCTCCAAAGCCAAATGTGCTAAACAACCCATACTCATCAAAATGGGTCAGAGGATCGTTGTGCACATAGGCATAGAGGTTCATCCCGTCGGTGAATCCTGCGGGGTCGGGCGTTAGCCAGCGGCCGAATTCGGGGAGATAAAATCTTCGGCCGAAGTAGACCATATTGGTTTGGGCGTCGCTGCGCTTGGAGGAGAAACGCCAGGGACTTGTTGTGGGCCCTTCGATTTTTTCTTCTCCAAAAGCGCTGTAGCGGTAGAAGCTGGGCGTAGTCGAGGCTAAGGGAATTAACGCGGCGATGTTTCCTTGTAGATCGTGGAGAGGGGCAAATACTTTTCCTTGTAACTCGAGGGCTATGGAGGCGCCGATTTCGGCGTGGGGCGCGGCTCCTAGGATGCGGAGCTCTTGGAGGAGGAGATCCTCGTTGAAGGCGCCGATCTCTTTTTGGCCGTCGTAGATAAAATGGATTGTTTTCTCGGTTCCGTTCTGGATTAGGGTCTTGGTGAGGCACCGATGGAACGAATCGTAGGTAAACACCTGGATAAAATCGGGTGTTTCGATTTGGGTTAGCCGATCGAGGGCGTCGTAACTGTATCGAGTGGTCCCTTTTTCGGTGGGATTGCCATTTTTGTTGTAGGTGAAGTGGGATGTTATTTGGTTTAGGGAATTGACGTCGTAGGACTCTGCGTCTTTTTCGAGGCGGTTATGAAGCGAATCGCAGAGATAGTTGTGGGGAAATAATCCCGACTCGGAGGTGAGTTGATAGAGGTCGTCGTATCCATAAGATATCGTTTCTCCCTGGATCTCCATTTGCCGGATGTTGCCTACGGCGTCGAACTCTAAGACCGATTGGTTAAACAGGGGCGAGGAGATGGCGGTTTTGCGCGAGAGCGGATCGATGGTAAAATGGGTGGGGTCGCAAAAACTGATGGGCTGCTCTTCCAGGAGATTACCCGAGAGATCGTACTGGGTATAGGTGTGGGTGTAAAGCGCGGGGCCATCGATCGTCTTTCTGATGATCTGTTTGAGATCTGACGCGTTATATTTGTACTCTATTTGACAGTTGGCTGCGGGAATTAGGCACTTTTCTCTTCTTCCTGTTTCATCGTAGATATTTTGTACGAGGAAGCCTGGAAAGGTTTCAGTGAGGGTTCGACCTTGGGGATCTGTGGTGCGAACGAGCTGGTCACTTGTTTGGAGGTGTCCTAGTCGGTTGTAGGTCATGTGATGACTGACGGTGCCGTCCGACGAGGTGATCGATTGAACGGAGCCTAAATCATCATAGATGTAGGTGATCACAACGCCATCGGGTTTGGTTTTGTGCTCGAGTTCTCCTCGCANNTAGGTTTGTTGGGTGATTTTTTCTTCGAGCGTGTTGGCCGCTTCGGTTAGTTTTTCTAGGCGGCCGCGGCTGTCGTACTTCCAGCGGGTTTCCACTTGGCGTGATGGTGCGTTGGGGGAAAAAATGGTGTTGACTTGTCTGATTAGATCGCCTCTGAGGGAATAAAACTTCTCTTCGATCGCGAGGGTTTTTTCTTTGCGCTTTTCTATTTTTACTAGGCGATTTAGTGGGTCATAGGTCTCTATTGTTTGGAGGCCTAAGGGATCGGTGTGGGTCTTTTGGAGAACTTTTTTGCCATTTTCGTCTGTAACATACTTATAATCAAAAGTTTCTGAGAAGTCAAGGGCGTCGGTTTTTTTGATGAGGCGATTGAGGGAATCGTAACACATAGTTTCGATCGATTCTTTGCCGTCGA
>PLXF01000197.1 GCA_003151315.1 Parachlamydiales bacterium | reverse complement strand
CGATCGACTACGGCCTAATTGAAAAAGGGGAGAATATCGTTGCCTGCCCCTTGCCTGTGACCTGGTCCGACGTAGGAAGCTGGGATAATGTGTACGAAATGATGAATAAAGATGAGTCGGGAAACGTTAAAGTGGGAAACGTTCTAGATATCGACACGAACAATTGCCTAATTTTAGGTGGAAAGAACTTGATTTCGACGTTAGGAGTTGAAGACCTCCTGATTGTCGAAACAGAAGGGGCCATCTTGATTACCAAACGGGGGCAATCGCAAAAGGTGCGAGAAATTGTGAAGGAGTTACTAGGGCGTGCCAAATCGGTTTGAATTGAGTCACGTAAGAAAACGATATATAGTAGTGCCGATTCTTGAATTACGAGCGGTANNTAACGCAAAGACGCCAAGTCGCGAAGACGCAAAGAAATAGAATTACTTTTCAAGTTTGGACAGAAATTTCTTCGCAATAACATAGAAAGTTAATGACCTATAAAAATTTTTGCGTCTCCGCGACTTGGCGTCTTTGCGTTAAATTTTCGTAACAAGTCTATTATACCGCTCGTAATTCAAGAATCACGAACGATATAGATGGGTCTTTGAGTTTAAAATTTATTGTTGATATTCAGTAAATAAGCGTCTTTCGCCTTGGGGTGATGCGGTAACGGATAGGTAAAATAGATGAATTGTTTACGGTTTTTGGTAGCAGTATGTTTGCCCTTTTCGCTTTTGGCTGAAGGTGGGGAGAGCTCTTTGGAGAGGCTGATCGAAGGGAATCAACGGTATGTCAGCGGCGCAATCAGCAATAAGGGGTCGTTGAAAACAAAGAGGGATCAACTCCTCTCTTCGCAAAGCCCGTTCGCTATTATTTTAGGTTGTTCCGATTCGAGAGTTCCTCCAGAGATTGTTTTTGATCAGAGTCTAGGAGATATTTTCGTCGTTCGCATAGCGGGAAATGTGGTCGGTTTGGCCGAAATGGATAGCATTCTCTATGCAGCGGAGGAATTGCATTCCTCCCTAATTTTTGTTCTGGGGCATGAAGGATGCGGGGCTGTAAAAGCTTTTTTGGATAATTCGGAAGATCCCGATCTGGCCGATATTTCCTCGCAATTGAAGGCTGCTGTAAAGCAGTCTAAACGGGTTCCAGGGGACCTTTGGATGAACGCGGTGAAGGCTAATGTTCGTTTAAGTGTGGAAAAGCTAAAGAAACAGCCGGTTTTACAAAAATTAATTAAAGCTAAGCGATTAGAGATCCGCGGCGGCTATTACGAACTCGAAAGTGGCCAAGTTCGGTTGCTTTAAATTTTATACCGAAGAGCTAAACTGGCGCAGAACCAGTAGAAGGCGAGGACGGGGATAAAGAGGAGGGCGCCATCGGAGGCTGAGACGAATAGGTAGGTCAATAGGCCGCATAGGAGCGAGCCGCGCATGGGAGAAATAGTTTTGTGGTGGGCGAAGATTAGAAATAGGGGGCCTAACATAGCCGCTAGGTAGGCAATGAGGCCTAACAGTCCGAAGTGTTCGAGGATCCCTAGATAGACGATTTCAAGAACGTCGTTGAAAGGACGGTCAGAGAGGAAGGAAAACGAGGGGATCGTTTGCAGTTGTGTAATTCTCCCGCCTAAAGTGGAATCGAGGAAAAAATGGTAGTCAAAACCCGCTATAAAGGCAGCGCCAACGATGAGTGTGATGATCGAAAGGGGGATGGCGATGATTTTGAAAAAGAAGAGGCGCTTACTTTGCTTCACAAAATACTCAGAGGCCATCTCGCTAAAGATCAATCCGACCCAAACTGTACGGGAAAACGTTAAGAATAGAGCTAATCTTACTATATACCTGCGCCACCTCGCTGTTTCTACATAGGAGTAGAATGAGAGGAAGATGAGGATGCAGATTCCGAAAATATTTCCGTTGTTATAGGTCGAAATCAGCTTAAAAATCGCTCCGCGGTTATTGCATTTCCCTTCTATTTCACCAATGTCATGGAAATTGATGGTGAGGAAGGGGATTTCGATTAATTTTCCCGTTGTTAGCTTAAAGAAAAAGAGGAAGATCCCATAGACGCTGACGAAAAATACCCCTTTTTTTATGAGGGAGGAGAAATAGGTGAGATCCATTTTCTCGAGCGCTGGAGAAAGGAGGAGAAAAAAGAGGCTGGGGAAGAAAAAAAAGCTTAAAAATAGGGAAAAGGTGAAGCCTACGCCCTCGACCCCGTTGATGAGTATCGTCATGGCTGCAATGAGTTGAAAAGGGAGGAGGAGAAGGAGGGCTTGGAGCCTCGAGGTTTGGATTTGGAACTGCTTTTGCATCAGCAAAATGACAGAGAGGCCTACCAGGAGTAGATATCCCCAAGTAAGCGGAATCCCCCCTAGCTTTATCCCTCCCTTGGGAAATACAAGGAGAAACAGGGTGAGGGCTAGGAGGATTTTCTTCGGAGTGAAAAGCTCCGATAGAGGCTTACGTTTAAGAACGATCATTTACTGACTATAAAGCTTTCGTCTTTAGGCGGGAGTTGTTTACTTCTTCAAGTGTTTCGAGAGGAGTCCCGATAGCTTCATCATATCGACCGGCTCTTTTGTCCCAAGGACTTTAGCGAGTTTTGGATCGGGAATGATGAGCCGTTTGTTTTTACCATCTTGTAGATTATGCGCCTTAATATATTCCCACAATTTTTTCGTGGCTTCGGGGCGGGATAATTCGGTTACGCCTAGAAGATCGGAGAGGTCCGCTGAGAGTTTGTAAGCGTGCTGTACGCGAGCTTTTTTAGCGGGCTTTTTTTTCTCTTTGGCAGAAGTTTTTCCTCGCCCTTTTCCTTTGCCTGCTTTTTTTACGTAAGCTGTTTTGGGGTGCCCCGCATATTTGGTGGGGAGCTCCTCTAACGTGCTGCTGATGACGTCGCAGTCGGGATAGTTGGAGCAGGAGAAGAACACTTTACCGAAGCGGGATTTGCGCGCGGTAATCCGCCCATCGCAGCCCGTCGCGGGACAAGAAGGCATCTCTTCTGCTTTGTATGTTTTCTCCCCTTTTTTGGGAATATTGACGATCCCTTTGCAGTCGGGATAGCGGGTGCAGCCTAGAAAGGGGCCGAAACGGCCGTGGCGAAGCGTCATGGTGGAGGCGCAAGCCGGGCAAGGTTGATCCCAGTCGAAATTGGGGTCATATTCTCCTTTATCGAAGGTGACGGCCTCGAGAGGCGCCGTGAAATCACATTCGGGATAGTTACTGCAGCCGTAGAAATATTTATTGCGAGCCCAGATTTTTTGGAGCAATTTACCACATTTTGGACATGTGATGTCGGTCATGAGTTTTGGTACGACCGCTTCTTTCTCCGCTTTTTCTACGAGAGGGATGAATTCGGCCCAGAAATCGCGGATCAGCTCCTTCCAATTTTTATTATGCTCGGCTACCTGCTCGAGTTGATCTTCCATCTGGGCTGTGAAGGTCACGTCCATGATGGGGGCGAAGTTCTCCTCCAACATTTGGCAGATCACTTTTCCGAGATCGGTTGGTTTTAGAGTCTGATGTTCTTTAGTGGTGTAGTCGCGGCTTTGGATTTTATTCATGATCGACGCATAGGTCGACGGTCGTCCAATTCCGAGCTTTTCCAATTCTTTTACTAAGGATGCCTCAGTGAAGCGCGGCGGGGGTTTTGTGAAAGATTGGGAAGAGGTAACTTCGTGCAAGGTAAGGGGCATTCCAACCTCTAGCGGCGGGAGAATTTTTCCATTATCCTCTTCCTCTTCGGTTTGCTCTTTGTCCTTTTTTTCTTCGTAGGCAGCCAAGTAGCCGTTGAATTTGATAACCGAGCCAGTTGCACGGAGAATGATCCCTTGATCGGTCTCGATATCGGCGGAAACGGTGTCGTAAATAGCGGGATTCATTTGAGAGGCGATAAAGCGGCGCCAAATGAGAAGGTACAGCTTATATTCGTCGGCAGAGAGGTATTGCCGGATCTTTTCTGGATCTCGGGCTAGGTTCGCGGGGCGTATCCCTTCGTGGGCCTCTTGTGCCGTTTTCTTGGAGGCGTAAAATCGGGGTTGGTCGGGGAGATACTCGGGGCCGAAATGTTGCCCAATATAACGCCGAGCTGCAGTGATTGCCTCAGGAGCAATATTGACCGAGTCGGTACGCATATAAGTAATGAGACCCTCGCTCCCCTCGCTTCCCATATCAATCCCTTCATAAAGACCTTGAGCGACGCTCATTGTGCGGGAGACGGAAAAGCCGTAGTGGCGAGAAGCCTCTTGTTGAATCGTCGATGTGATGAAAGGGGGGACAGGATTCCGTTTTTTCTCTTTTTTATCGACGGAACTCACTTCGTACTTAGCTTTTTTTAACTTAGTGACAATCCCTTTCGCTGTCTGCTCATTAGAGATTAAAAAGCATTCCTTGGAGCCGACCTTTTCCTTTTCCACTTTGAGGCCGTCTACGGAATAAATCGTCGAAGTAAACGGTTTTTCGGAGGGTTTAGTTCCTAAGATTGAGGCGATATTCCAATATTCGATGGGGGTAAAGGCGTCGATCTCTTTTTCCCGATCAACGACAAGCTTGAGGGCGACCGATTGGACCCGTCCCGCGGAGGTGCCGTTGCGGCCCCGTTTGACACGGCGCGTGAGGATCGGCGAAATTTTATAGCCGACGATCCGGTCGAGGAGGCGGCGCGCTTGCTGGGCATTGACGAGATCGATGTCGATATCGCGGGGATTATTGAGCGAGGCTTCAACGGCGTCTTTCGTAATCGACTGAAAAGCAGCCCGCTTAATTTTAGTATTTTTTGGCAAAATAGAGGCTATGTGCCAAGCGATCGCCTCCCCTTCTCTATCGGGATCGGGTGATAGGTAGACGATGTCGGCCTTTTTTGCGGCATCTTGGAGTTTTTTAATGACCTCCTTCTTGTCAGGCATCGTTACATATTTTGGCTCAAAATCGTTTTCGATATCGATGCCAAATTCTTTTTGCGGCAAATCACGGATGTGGCCAACAGAAGATTCAAAAAAATACCCGGGACCAAGAAATTTCTTTAACGTCTTGATTTTAGCGGGGGACTCGACAATAACGAGAGATTTGCCCATAAATATAGGATTCCTTAAAAACGGTCAGATGGTAGCCGATTCCTGTTCAAAGTGCAATTTTTTCGGGTGTTTACCTGTTTTTTATTTATTTTCTTGCTAGGCGGCAGTCTTATTAGAGACCATCTTCCATTTTTTTGTACACTAGAGGATAGTAAGGATTTTTTTCGTGATAAATCGGGTTGAGGGGTGTAACCCTAAGTGAGTTTTGGTGTTATGACGGATGAAGAGCTGGTCGAATTGAATCGGAAGGGGTTTATTCCGGGACCCAGAGAGACAGAGCATGATTTTCAGGAGAGAGTTCAGGCGACGCAAAATTTTTTTATTCAGCCTACTGCGGAGTTTTGTGCGATGGAGCGGGTTTCCCCCACGCATTGGAATTGGGTAGACCAACATCTAGAAGAGCTTTTCGATTTTCAGCCCCGCTCCGTTGCCGCTTATTACTCGAATCGGCAATTAACCCCTTGGCAGGGGGCCGCTAGTTGGATTATTGATGTAAAGCCAGGGCCTTTATGTGCCCTACAGCTCCGCTGTGGTTTGAAAAAGGGGAGTTATTTGGGCCTGTATAGCCGAGAAGAGATCCTCGCCCACGAAGCGGTCCATGCGGCTCGCTGCGCCTTCGAAGAGCCTTTAGGAGAGGAATTTTTCGCCTACATGACCTCCTCTCGCCGCTGGCGCCAGATTTTCGGGCCCATTGTCCAAAAACCATGGGAAGCGGCCCTATTCTTGGGAGCGTGTGTTGTGGGCGCCTATTGGGGTAGCGTGGTGCCCTCTAGTATAGTTTTTGGAGTCGGATTACTCAGGTTAATTCGGAATCGGCAGCGGATGCGAAAAGCGTCTCAAACTCTTATGTTGGTTGTTTTGGATGCAAAAAAGGTGCGGGCTATCTTATTTCGGTTGACCGATGCCGAAATGGGCCGCCTTTCTAAGGGAATCTGGGTGGAGGGGGATGAATCGTTGCGGTGGCGAGTAATTCGGTTGGCTTATTTGTAACATTCCGTTTACATTTTTAAGAAAATAGGAGGTGTTTGTGGCACGAAAAATCGTTGTGGAAGGGCAGGGAACGGATCTATCTGCTTATTGCCGACAGCTTGAGGCGGGCAATATTTTATTTTTCCCCCAGGTCCCCTTCGATTTCCCTCAAGAGGAGATCGATTTTTTACTGCAGCAAAGGCAAGGGGGCTCTAAGACGCGCAAAAATATCGCTTATAAACCGCAGCTCGATGTAATTACCAATCACACTACCGACGATCCTAAAGCGGCCCAGATGATGAAATCGGTGTTAAGGGGCTATTCTGCGCGCGTCACGCAATTTCTATCGCAATGCCTTGCCCCTTATGCACCTCACTGGAAGCACGACTATGCGAGTTTCCGCCCGTTTCAGGAAAAGGGGCGCCCTTTGCGTCTCAGAGCAAGAAACGATCTTCTCCATGTAGACGCCTTTCCGACGCGCCCCTTACATGGAGATCGTATTTTGCGATTTTTTACGAACATCAATCCGACAGAGAGCAGAAACTGGATCACTTCTCAACCTTTTGAATCGCTGATCGAACAGTTCGGTGGAACGAACGGGGTCCCTTTTCCCCGCTCTGTGAGCCATTCTATTCTCAGCCATTGGATCCGCAAGGGGAAAGAGCTTTTGCGTTCGAAAGGGTTGAAGATCCCGATGAGATCTCCTTATGATCGGTTTATGCTGCACATGCATAACTATCTAAAGGAAAATGGGGAATTTCAAAAGAATTGCCCTAAAGATGCTTGGGAATTTCCCCCTAATTCTTGCTGGGCTGTATTTACCGATCAGGTCTCCCACGCGGCTTTATCGGGACAATATGCGATTGAGCAAACGTTTCTCATTCCTCAAAGAGCTTTAATTAATTCCGAAAAGTCCCCTTTGGCTGTTTTGGAGCGGCTTTCACAGAGGAACATGGTACGATAGACCCTCTATTTTTTCGCTGAATCGCAGAACCGATACGCAGTTCGTTTCGATATTTCGCTATAGTCCGGCGAGCTAAGGTGAATCCTTTGGTTTGCAAAGCGGCTACTAGCTCCTGATCGGTTAAAGGGTGTTCTTTGTTTTCACCGGCTACTAATCGTTGAAGCACCGATTTACAATGATCGTTTTGCGGAGAGTGGGAAATGAGAGATTTAAGTGGAATCTGTCCTCTTGGCGTATCGATGATTTTGCCAGACAGCGCCCGGTGGATGGTCGATTCATGCACCCCCGTTAGAATCGACAGGTCTTGCGCTGATACCTCTACCAGTGGTCCTTTTTGATCTAGATAGTCCGATTGCTTTTCGATGAGATAGGAGGTGAGTTTGTAGAGGAGATTACGCCTTCTAGAGACGGAGCGGATCAACCATTTAGCGGAGGTCATATAGGTTTTAAAGGTCTCTTTTTCTGCTGGTTTGAGCGTCGATAAAAGAGAGAGATAGGCGCTCTGAATGTGGAGAGGAGGGAGGTCGTCTTCATCTATTTCAATCGACCACGTCTGATCTATTTTTACCACCTTAACGTCGGGCAGTAAGGTGGATGCTGAGCATTCCCTATACCCGGCAGCGGGTCGAAGTTGAAGATGGGCGAGAGTGCGTATTGCGGCTGAAAGTTCCTCAGCTCCTACGGCTGCCTTTTTTTTCAACAGTGTGTAGCGGCCATGGAGAAGGTCATCAAAAAAATCGGCGATTAGCCGGTAAGCTAAGGTGTTTTTGGGTTCTTGCCTGGAGAGTTGGATTAAAAGAGCCTCTTGTAAATTTCTGGCTCCAATTCCTGCGGGATTAAAGGAGTGAATGACTCTAAGGACCGATTCTATATATTCGGGAGTTACCAGAAAAAGAGAGGCGATTTCTCCGATCGGTGTGGATAAAAACCCCTTTTCATCGAGATGGCCGATCAACTCTTCCGCAATTTGCCGATCAAGCGGGGTGGTCAAAGTTTCTCGGATCTGTTCTTGGAGATATTCATAGAGGCTTGGAAGAGCAGCCGTTTCGGAGAACTCCTCGTTTTTGGAAACAGTGCGGGTAAGCTCTAGGAGGGGGTTTTTTTCGATCTCCTCTTCAAGCCAATCGGCTAGTTCTTGCTGAGGCATTTGGAGGATTTGGAGCGATTGGAACAAGGCAAAGGAGAGTTCCATTTTTCTTAAGGGAACTTGCCGCATCCTTAGATTGGGATCCATCCTACAACCTCATTTTCTTTCCCATAACATAGTAAAATTAATCCTCCTAGAGGTATGATAACCCCTTTTGGATAAGGAGAGTATGGGACCGAAGGCGGGAATATTCTGCCATAATGGGCTAGGAGATGGGATTGTCAGTTTGGTGTTATCGAATAATTTGCATTTAAACGGTTGGACCGTCGATACATACCAAAATTCATTAGCCCCTCTACAAGAGTGGTTTCCCCACCTACCTATATTGAGCTACCCTGGAGTAGAGGCGGTCTCTAAAGTTTTGTCGAGTTACGATTGGTTTTTCGTTTTCCAAAATGATTCGAGTGAATTTGTGAAAAAACTGATTCAAGAAGGGAAACGGCGGCTACCCGAGCAAGTAAAAGTGATTTACATTTACCCCTCTAAAAATATCGTCAATGAGCCCTTTTATTCCGACTCTCAAATTGACCCTGACCTCCCTGTGGCGGAAAATATGCGCCTTTTTTGTGAGAGGATCCTCCATTTGCCTAAAATCACTAAGAGCAATGGATTTATTCCGCCAGCCGATCTAGTCCATCGCAAATATAAACGTAGAGTGGCTATCCACCCGACCAGCTCCCGCGAGGGGAAAAATTGGCCGCAGGATAAGTATGTAAAGCTCGCTTTACATTTGCAGAGAGAGGGGTTTGAGCCGGTTTTTATTGCGGGACCCGAATGGTCCATTAAAGGGGTTAAAAGTCGTCTTTTTGACACCTTGGATGCGTTGGCTCGATATCTCTATGAATGTGACTATCTTATTGGAAACGATTCGGGGTTAGGCCATTTGGCTTCCGCTCTGGGAGTTCCCACTCTCACTATAACCCGCAGAAAAGCCTTAGCTAAATTATGGGCTCCGAGCTTTAACGCTTCTGTTGTAGTGGCCCCCAGTTCTTGGATCCCGAATATTAGTGGTTTTAGGTTAAGGGACCGCCATTGGAAGAAGTTCATTTCGGTCGGAAAAGCGTGGCGGGGATTTGTGCAGCTGTCTAGGGAGTGATTGGTTAATATTCACTTGAGATAAAATAAATTTTATGTAAAAGTCTACCGACTTACTAAACTTGAGCTGATCTATGAGTTCTTTGAGTGTGAAGCTAGTAGAAAATGATTGGTTGTTGATTGATCCGGAGATCGAATGCTCTGAGGATATTGACATTCCTCAGGGTGAGGCATTTGTCTCTATCGAATATAAAAGAGCGTTAGATCAGAAGGTGGGAAGTGTTGGTCGATCATTGATCGAACAAAATCGGGATGCTGAACTTGTTTCTGAAGACCTTCCTCTATTACAAATGAGTCGGAATCAAATATGTACCCTATTCCCTTGTCGAATAAGCGGAGCGGCGAAAAAGGGGGATAGGGATCGTTTTGAGAAATTTGCCTCTCAAGATGTTGCTTTAGTGTTGCCAAACCTTCCGTCGTATCAAGTTAAACTGATATCCGACAAACAAATTCAAGAGATCGATTGGAAGTCTGTCACAGTAGAAGTTTTTCAATCGGTTTTTCTCTATTGTAGTGGCGACGACTCTGAGATACGACATAGAATTTCTCTCCTATCGGTTGAGGTCCTCTCCCATTTTGTAGGCAAGGTATACACTAAAATGTATGAATATCTTTCCGATTCTCAGATTCAAGGCATTTGTACAAAGGATTGCCCGCCTGAGGTTTTCGACGAGATTTTCTTAGGATGGCGTCTTGATGATCAGACGACATCTCATCGATTATCGCTGATTTCTCAGAAGATGATCTTCCATTTCTTAGGCGAGGTAGATACAAAATTGTATCGATTCCTGCCTGATGCGTGTTATGAAAATCTTCCCCTGTCTCAGATGGACCAAGAGACGATCCATGAGCTCTTTCCTATCCGATGCAATGAAAGGAAGCGGGAAGAAGATAGACTTCATTTTAGAATGATCTCCTCACAGGAAGTCGCTGCTGCACTTCACCTTCTTAAGCCAAGACAGAGCGCTTTTTTATCCGATCAGCAGATTCGAGAAATTGATTGGTTTGCGATCTCTCCTGAATTATTTCAAAATATTTTTTTCTACTGGACTCATAAGGAGGAGGAAATCCGTCATAAAATTTCTTGCCTCTCTGTGGAAATAATCCGATATTTTCTGGAAAAGGGATCTTTTGATCTTTGTAAATATCTTTCCGATTTTCACATGCAAGAGATTGGGAGAAGAGGCTGCTCTGTTACACTTTTCTATCAGATTTTTTTAGATGGCCAATATAATGATAGGATAAAGCGGCATAGAATTTCCCTGTTTTTGCCGGAAACAATCGTCCCTCTTTTGCCTCAAGTAGATTCCACCGTGTATAAATATCTTTCAGATAGACAAGTTGCGTTCATTGGCAAAATGGGCGCGCCGCTTCCTGTTTTCGAAGCTGTTTTTAACGATCGGTTTCAGATAAGCAATGAAGGTTTACTCCATCGAGCTACGCTTCTTGAGCCGAAAACGGTCGGTCAGATGATCCACCTGATGGAGGCAAATTTCATTAACCTTTTATCAGATTTGCAAATTGCGGCGATTTCTTTGGAAAATGTGCCGCAGAGCCATATCGATCGCCTATTTCCCCCGTTTACTTTTGAAAACATAGAACCCGGTCATACCTATCGACAAGACAAAAGTGGCCGGAAAGTTATTCATATTTATGAATACCAAACGGAAACCGACTCTAGTTCTAGTCGTTATTTGGATGCAACGGCGCAGAAGATAGTTGTGCAGAGGAGAGCCCTTTGCTTAAAATATGGAGCTCTTTTTTTACGCTCTCAAATCGAGGCAATTAAAAGTAAACTCAGCCCCGAAGTGGCCGATCTGCTCCTAGAAGACAAAGCATAGGATTGCGAATTTACGCGATGTATAGTGATTTAAAATTCTATTGATAGAATCTGCTGCGTCGGCTTTGCAGCAAATTTTTCGCCTTCACTCGCGCCTTGTAATCG